>JAOTUX010000240.1 GCA_029863665.1 Candidatus Nitrosopumilus sp. | reverse complement strand
TTCTTTGGCTTTCTTTTCTTCCCATTCTTTCGTAATCCATCTTAATGCAAAAGGTAGCATGTTGAAATTCTCCCAAATAAAATCAAGTAGTTTATCTGCCTCATCATTTTTTGTCTTTTTTCGTGAATTTAATGCAAAAATATTCTTTGTCTGACCATTTCTGACAAATCCTCCTCCCTGTTCTGTTGTGACAAATGGTTCACATGCGTAAGCTGAATTTTCTGAAAGTGAGAATCCTCCAATTGACCAAATATTTGGAATGGATTTTCCTGCGTGGATTGTATATTGATCTAATGAATGTCCACTAAGATTTGCAATTGGTTTGAATCCCCTTTGTTTAATCGTTGATTCTATAGTGCGTCCAATGTCACTTGCTTTCACGCCTGTTTTTATCATAGACATTGCATTTCCTAATGCTTCTTCTGCAGCTTGTACCAGTCCGTCAAATTGGGCATCATAACAAACAGTAACTGCTGTATCTGCAATGTATCCGTTAATCTGTGCTCCAAGATCAATTTTAACTAAATCTGTGTCTTTAATTGTAATTGGATCATTTGGTTCTGCAGTATAGTGGGCTGCAATTTCATTAATGCTTGTATTTACTGGAAATGCACATTTTGCTCCTCTTTTTTTAATCTCTTCTTCTATTTCTTCACAAATTTCATATACTGTTTTTCCAATCCAGTCTTTTACTCTTGCCTTCTCTCTTACCTCTGCTGCAATCTTCCCTGCTTTGATGTATTCTTCGTCTTGCACGTTTTTTATTCTCTAATTGCCTTTAAAATGATTATCTGAATCCCCATCTTCAGAGATATTGGAGATAAACTCTGAAAATTATTATTCTTTTTGTAACACACATAATTAATTCCACGTCTTTGTATAATTAGTTGGAATTAACTGATTACTTACTTTTGTTAGTGTTGTTAAAATCTCCCCTTCTAGTTATTATGTATTACAAAATAGTCTCTAAATACAACAAGAGTACTCAACCCCTGTACGACAATTTAGATGATAAATCATGAATGCTAAATACAAACCATACTGATTAAATTCTGTTTTACGATAATCATTATCTCTTATCTGAAAATCTCTATTTGAGTTGGTTTACTGTGTATCGTCTCTCTTGATAGATCTAACTGGAATTAATAACGTGAAATAATTACAAAATAAAATAATAATTATTTTACTATTGTCACTGGAGCTTTTGCTTTGTGTAATACAAAGTTTGACGTACTTCCAAAAAACAACTCTTTTGGAAATCCCATTCCTCTAGATCCTATTACAATTTGATCAATTTTGTTTGCAGGATTATTTGCAAATGTGGTTAAATCGATACCTGAAGTATGGCCTCCAATGACAATTCCTTCAAATTTGACTCCATTTTTTTCTACTTTTTTCTTTGCGACATCTATTAATTCACTTGCTACCTTTTTCCACTTTTTCCTTGGGAGTATAGGTGCACGAACAGCGGAAAATGCACTAAAGCTTGTATCACTATGTACGCCAATAATCATCGCATCTGATTGTTTTGCAAAGAAAATTGCCTTATCTAACCCTCGTAGAGAATTTTTTGAACCATCTAAACAAACCATAATTTTTTTGAAACTCATGTAAAATAGTAATTATGCATTCTATTTATTCTATGAACATTATACTTGATTTTTATATATTACAAAATTTGTTCTAAGGTGATTAATTTAGTAAAATTCTAACAACAATACGGTGAGATACAAATGAAAACTCGTGTAGATATTAGAAATGAGAACCATTTTCAAGACGAAACACTTCTGAAGCGACCTGGTGTCACGGGAGTAGATGTAGGTTATAATATGAATAAAGGCAAAAAAATTGACGAACTATGTGTTAGAGTGTATGTTAAAAAAAAGAGTGATGTGAACGAAAAAGAAACTATTCAGAGACAAGTCAAAGATATGACTACAGATGTTATTGAAAAAACCCTTGTGTTGATGAATAAATTTCCAACATAATTATGATGATATCTAACTCTTAATCCTTTGATTCTCTATATTTCAAAGATATTTCTCTTTTACACTCTCTTCAATATATGACATTAGTATAGTGCATAATGTTTTATCTAATATAACAAGTAAAAAAATTCCAATACTTTGTATCTGTGAAGCTTAAATTGGGCAATTTTTAGGATTTACTGGGATCGTGGTCTAGATTGGTATGATTCTGCGTTTGGGACGCAGAGGTCGCGCGTTCAAATCTCGCCGATCCCACCATAATCATTATCTTATTATCAAATTGTAATGTATCTTAATTGCCGAGCAATGAGGAAGAGTTAGAGTGATGACTTTGATATGAAGTGAACTAATGGCTCTGAGCTCCGGCATGTTTTTATCGATTCTATCTTATTTTGATTCTATGAAATTTGAGAAACGTGATATAATTCTGATTGTGGGTTTGTTGCTTTTTATGGTTGGTTTGATTCCGTTTATCATGCCTATCTATGCTGCAATTATTGTAACTCTGATGTATTTTGGAATTAAGGTATATGTTGCAAAAAGAAGACAATCTATTCAAAGAGATGTTGGAGAAGGTATTTGCATGGAATGTGGTTCTAAAATATCCAATAAGAGATGCATTAACTGTGATCATTTACAGGAGTAACTCATTTCTACTGTTGAAAAACAAACTCTGTTTTACTTATAGATTTTATCCCTCAATGTAAAATTTGAGATATCAGTGGTCTTTATTTTTACCATATTAAAATTAAATTAATTTGAATTAT
>JAOTUX010000239.1 GCA_029863665.1 Candidatus Nitrosopumilus sp. | reverse complement strand
GTGCTAATTTTAGATTATTTCCTGAATATTCACACAGTTTCACACAAATTTACCACTAGAATATTTAATTAGCACTATCTTAAATATGATGAGCCAAAAAAATTATTAATGAAAACCGCAATTACCGCAATTCTATTGGTTGCCTCAACAACATCTTTTGCTTATGCAGAAGTTCCAGCTTGGGTTAAGAATAATGCAGGTTGGTGGGCAGATGGAGCCATCTCAGATGGTGAATTTGTGAATGGCATTCAACATTTAATGATGACCGGATTGATTTCAGTTGTTCTTGATGAAGAACCACAACAAATGATTTCAACATCAAAAAATAATGATTCTAAATTAACAGCACTTGAAGTAGAACTAGAACAATGTTCTGAAATCATAAAAGCCTATGATCGACTAAACTGTGAACGAGATTCAAAACACGAAATCACTGCATATACTTACAAAGAAGTTTCTCAAGCACTTGAAGTAGGGCCAATTACTTACTATTGGCCTGGCTTTGATATTGAAGGAAATATCTTTGAAATTACTTCTTCAGGTCAAGCACTATTGAAACTTAGAATCCTAGTAGAAAATACTGGTTCAAGTCAAAATGAAGCGCTTTTCTGTACTGGACCTGCAGTATGCAACTATGATGTAACAAATGGTAATAAAACGTACAAATATTCTGGAATGGATTTTACAAATGGGCAAGTAATTGTAAAACCCGGTGAATCTAAAATATTCAACATGTTCTTTGGACCAAACATTGGAGGTGGAGGAACAACATTTGAATATGACTCTGGAAAAGATTATAATTTCAGAATTGCTGAATCCTTTGGAAGTGCTTCTATCCCATTAAACTTGGAGTAAGTATCCCATTTTCTTTTATTTTATACACAAATTTGCCTCAAAGGTATGAATTTTAGGATATTTTTCATTCTTCAATATGCTTAAGTTCACAGTTTAACCTGAATAGATATGGTTAAATCGCTAGGAGATTATAATATTGAACAGTCTTCTTCCTCTAACATAAATAATATCAAATGGACACAAAAAAACCCCATTGATACTAAACCAAAAAATAAAAAGAAAACCACAAGAAAGATTTCTCCATCAAACATCCTTCATACCTCTAAAACCAAAGTCAAATCTCATGCTGAAAAAGTTTTCAAAGTTGAAGAAACTATAGATGCTGAAAAATTAAAAAATAAAAAGAAAACAACAGATAAAAGATTTCAAAACTCTTCTGCGTCTAATTGTAAAATTAAACAAGGATTTAGAAGACCTGCGAGATAATCTAAAGAATCTATTCTATTCTGAGCCTTCTTTTATTAATAATTATTTTAGAATCCTCAAATTCTAAACTTGTTTTTTCATATAATTTGCATATGAAATATTTCTCAAAGAAAAGTCTTTAGCCATAATCGATATATCTGTCGTATCTTTTCTCTACCTCTTTGTTTTCACCTGATTTGATTTTATCATATTCTTCATTTTTTCTAAATTCTATATACTTGCAAATTTCTGTAAATTCTGTATCTTTTGGATAAGAATTAAAAACTGGCTCTATCATTTTTAAAAACTCAATTGTTTTCTCTCTATATTCCTCTCTTGTGGGTTTTTTGATTCCTTTCATTCTAAACCAAATGACAGACCAACTAGAGCCTACTATGTGTGGAAGTAGATCAAACGCTCTTTGAATCTCGAATCGTTCGTCGTTTCTCATGATTCTTGAAGAAATCTTGAAGCTGATTTTGCAAAATATGTTACTATCATGTCTGCTCCGGCTCTTTTAATCGAGTATAGGATTTCTTTGGTAATGTCTTTCTCATTTACATATCCTAATTGAGCCGCGCCTTTTACTAATGCATATTCCCCAGAAACACTATATGCTGCAACAGGAATATTGAATCTTCTTCTTGTTTCAGCAATTAAATCCAAATAAGATAATGCCGGTTTTATCATTACAATGTCTACTCCTTCATCTATGTCTGTTTCAACTTCCATCATTGCCTCTCTGGCATTTGTATATGGAACCTGGTATGTTTTTCTATCTCCAAATTTAGGTGCACATTCTGCAGCATCCCTAAATGGTGCATAAAAATTTGAACGATGTTTAGCTGAATGTGACATGATCGAAACATCTGTAAATCCTTCATCATCAAGTGCATTTCTTATTGCAGAAACTTGACCATCCATCATTGCAGATGGAGATACTGTATCAACCCCAGCTTTTGCTTGGCTTACTGCAATTTTTGCAAGTGTATCAAGACTTGTATCATTATCAATTTTATTATCATGAATAATTCCACAATGACCTGTAGATGTAAATTGACATAGACACACATCTGCCATTATTACTATTTTATCTCCATAATTTTCTCTAATTTGTGATATTGCCTTTTGAACAATCCCATTATCATCAAATGCTGATGATCCTGTTTCATCTTTTTGTGTAGGAATTCCAAAAAGCATTATTGCAGGAATTCCTAAATCACTAATTGTTCCTACCTCATCATTTATGTCATCAAGTGGAAGTCTCTCAATTTCTGACATTGATTCCACTTTAATCCTAGTCTTGAGATCCTCTTGTACAAACACTGGGCAAATAAAATCATTCGGAGAAAGTGTTGTCTGCTGAACTAACTCTCTCATTTTTTCTGATATTCTCAATCTACGAAGACGCCGAGTAGGAAATGACATATTAGAAATTCCATTTGGGTAAAATATAATCCTAGTCTGTCTGATTATGTTTTTTATAGTCAAAAAGCTTACTTGCCAGA
>JAOTUX010000238.1 GCA_029863665.1 Candidatus Nitrosopumilus sp. | reverse complement strand
TCTTCAAAATTCAGATTTAACAAGAAATGACCAACAATATCAACAACATATCATGGAAATGGGATGGTATCTATCAGTTGTTGACAGAGTTAGTGGTTACGCTCTAGGAGATTTTACAAAAGCAATGGAGATGGCAAAGATGAATGCACATGCACTTGCATGGAGGCCATCATTAATTGTAAGAAGTGCAGTAGCATATTTTGAAGAATTATTAAACAAAGAGACAGACATGTTAAAAGGTATTCTAAAGACATTTCCAAAAGAAATGCGGAAGAATTTTTTTGATACAGTATTATCGTTTATGAAAATTAGACAACAAGAGATTACCATTCAGGCTGATTACTCATATGAAAATCTCAAACTTGTTCCAATCATCGAGGGTATGACAACAAGAAAAGATCCAAAGTTTATCAAAACACTATACGAGATATTTTTAGAATTACCAACACCACTACAATTTAAAAAAGAAAATTTTGAACAATCAGTAACAGATTCACAAATAATTATCAACACATTAAGACTCAATGACAGAAACGGAGAAATTGTAGGATTTGCCAAAGGTGGCCCTCTTGAGAAATACAAATTACGTGAAGAGATTAGAGATGAAAACTATGGTGCAAGTAATACAATATTTCTAGAGCCAATAGCATTGAGGATGGGGTATTGGGGATTAAAGGGAGGAAGTGAGATGCGACACATGTTTATCATGCAGTCACATTCTATGAAATACAAATTTCTGACAAGTTTTGCACTACGTGATGTCATAAGAGCAAGAATAAATAAAGAAAGAGCAGAGTTTGTGACATTATTTGATCCCGAAAGATGGGACTATTATAGAATTAAAATTTAATTTCAGCGTATGAAAAAATCAATTCTAAAAACTTTACAGTCAATAATTCAGGGAGAGATTTTTACAGGAAAAGAATTTCTAGAGTTTTATTCAGTTGATGCTAGTTCATATCAAATAATTCCAAAAATAGTAGTTATTCCAAAAAATGAAAAGGATGTCATTAATGTAATAAAAATTGCAAGAAAATTTAAAATATCAGTTACTGTACGGGGAGCAGGAACAGGTCTAGTAGGTAGTGCATTAAACAAAGGAATAATATTAGATATGAAAAATTTTGATTCGTTAATTCTTGGTAAAAATTATGTCACAGTTGGTTCAGGTACAATTAAGGGGAAACTAGACAAAAAATTAGAAGTGCATAGAAAGTTTTTTCCGCCAAACCCATCAATTGGTTCTTTTTGTGCAATTGGGGGCATGTTAGGAAATAATTCTAGTGGAAGTAGAAGTCTAAAGTATGGAAGTGTAATTGACAATGTCATAGAGATTACATTTATTGATGGAGATGGAAATAAAATCATCCTCCCAAAAAATAAAAAAATTGCAAATAAAATTTTTAAATTTACAAAAGAAATGGAGTTGGAGAAATTTCCAAATGTGACGAAAAATTCTTCAGGATACAGGATAGACAAGGTGAAATCAATAAACGATGCTCATAAAATATTAATTGGGTCTGAAGGAACGCTTGGAATTATTTTATCAGCAAAATTAAAGATAGAGGATAAACCAAAAAAAAGAATTTTATTCATTATAGAATATGAATCAATTACAGATGCATCAAAAAACTGCATAGAAATTAATAAGATCAAACCATCAGCAATTGAATTTGTAGATAGAGCAACACTTAATCATATAGAATTCAAGTTTGATAAAAAAATCAAATGTTTACTTTTTGTGGAATGTGATGAGAATATCAGTTTAAATGAAAAGAAATTAAAATCCATATCCACAGGGAAGATTGTTCAAAAATTAAAAAAAGAGTCAGATATTTTTAGATGGTGGAAATACAGAGATTCATCATTACATTATAGTTTAAAATCAATCAAAAAAGAAAATAGAATTCCACATGTTATTGAAGATGCTGCAGTTTCTTTAGAAAATCTTCCAAAATTATTTAGAGTGATAAATAAATTAAATAAAAAATACAAGACAAAATCAATCGTTTATGGACATGCAGGGAATGGAAATATTCATGTACGTTTGATTTCAAATAGGACAGAGATTACAATCATTAAAGAAATTGCAACTCAGTATTTTGAGGAAATAATCAATCTTAATGGAACCATAACTGCAGAACATGGTGATGGACTTGCACGTTCAGAATTCATTAAAACCCAGTATGGGAACAATAATTACAAGATATTCAAGGAGATCAAAAGATTATTTGATCCAAAAAATGTGCTAAATCCAGGCAAGGTAATCACAAAAAAGAGTACAATCATAGAAAATTTAGAAGTGTTTTAAGGATTTTCAAATAAGATCAAAAATATTAATGCAGAAACGCTTTATTAACAAAAAATTGTCCGAAATATTGTGTTAATCAGAGGGACAATATTATTGACATTGGCGGTATTACTTACAATAAATTTTACATCAGGATTTGCATTAACTGAAATGGAAAGGACAACAATAGATAATCCAAGATTAGAAAACGCATTTGGCACACCCATAACAGACAACATTAATGTAAATCAACAAATTCAGATTTCAGCAGACATCACAAATAATCAAAAAAAATCTCAGAATTTTGTATATCTTGTTCAGATAAAAAATGAGTATGGCATAGGAGTGTTGTTAGGGTGGTTTAGTGGGCAATTAACACCAGATCAAAAACTCAGTCCATCACTATCATGGATTTCAGATGAATCTGGAGAATATACTGCAGAGATTTTTGTGTGGGAAGGTCTAAGAAATCATAATGCATTATCA
>JAOTUX010000237.1 GCA_029863665.1 Candidatus Nitrosopumilus sp. | reverse complement strand
GTCGTATATGCTCGCTCTCTTAAAGAGAGCGAGCATATACGACACAACTCAAAGAATCATCATTTAGTGCAAAATTAATCAAACTCTGTGATATTTCTGCAAATCTTGGAGAATTGAAAAATTCTACAGCATCAAAATCAAAAAAATTACGACTAGTAAAACAACAAAGACATTATCTTAGTATTATCAAAAATGATGTTCTGGGAAATCCAAACTACCCCTATGTTCAATCACTCATAGAGAGTACAAATGCAATTTTTATAAAATTTAGTCAGAGACCAATTTCAGTCCGGTTAAAGTCATGAACTAGCCTCAAATTATTTCAATAATCTTAAATTCCCAAATTTCTTAGTAAATACATGAGTGAAAATAAAGATTTTGAAATTTTAGATAAACTAAACAACAAGTATTTCACCGAACTAGAATCTTCAGTTCCACACATACAACAAACATTATTTGATTTACAAAACGAATGCTACAAGACATGGAGAAATACAATCACTGCAAACACATCATTATACAAAGAATTTCTATCTGATTCTGGATTGAATTTTCCAAAAAGTGCACAAGATATTGTAGAGAGTATGAGTGAGGAGGCTCTAAAATTTAGAACTATTTACAATAAACTTGCAATATCAAATATTGAATCAATAAAAAATACTGCAAAGACATGGAATGACAATGCAGAGGGATTTACAGATTTGAATAGAAAAATAATGCACTATTGGCTATCGGCATTTTCACCAAAAAGAAACTAGTCAAATATTACAACAAGAGTTATTGCTAAAAGACTTCCAATTATAGCAATTACTGCTAATTTACTTGTATCACTCCATCCTTCTTTTACGGTAACTTTCATGATATATGCATGAAATTTTTTGAGTTCACTTAAGCCTTTGCTAATTATCACAGAAATATCTAAATCACTACTCTTTAACATCTAATTATCTTGGAATTACCGCGAGGAATGAAAGACTTTGAGGTAGAAGAAAATTCAAACATTGAACACATTAGGAATCATTTCAAGAAATTATCAAACTTGTATGGGTTTTCATTTATGGATCCATCCCCAATTGAACTATTATCTACTCTAGAAACTAAATCTGGTCCAGGAATTAGAGATGAAATTTACTTTTTCAAAGATAAGGGTGATAGAGAAGTAGCATTACGTTTTGATTTTACAATGGGACTCACAAGATATACTACGTCCCAAAAATCAATGAAGCTTCCAGCAAAAATATCTGCATTTGGAGGTGTGTTTAGATATGATGAACCACAAAAGGGCAGATATCGATACTTTCATCAATGGGATATCGAAATTTATGGCAAAGCTAGTCTGGAATCAGAAGCTGAAATCATAGAAATTACATCTAGATTATTTGATTCACTCTTACTCAAAGATATTACAATTAACATCAATCATAGAAATCTTGTAGAATCATACATCAACAAAGTCTTTGATTCAAAAGATCCAGAACTAGTTGCTGATATTTTACGTGCAGTAGATAAAATTGCAAAAAAATCAAAAGAGCAAATTCTAAAAGAATTTCAAGAAAAGGGATATGCAACTGAAAAACTTGAAAAAATTCTAGTGTTTTCCCAAATCAAAGGTTCAATTACTGAAGTCGAAAAATTATTTGATGTTTCACAACTAGAATCATGGGATGAACTCAAAGCATTAATTAATTCACTGGAGAATAGAGGAGTTTCAAATGTTAGAATTAATTTTGGAATTGTTAGAGGATTAGATTACTATTCAGGAATTGTCTTTGAAGTATTTGACAAAAATTCAACTTTAGGTGCTTTAGCTGGTGGAGGTAGATATGATACTCTAACTAAGGCATTCAACAGAGAAGATATTGGTGCAACAGGAGTTGCTGGAGGAGTTGAGAGAATAATTTTGACAATGCAAGAACAAAAAATAATTTCAGAAACAAAACAAAAAAGAGTTGCAGTATTGTATATCAATGAAGAGATGCAAAAAGTTGCTCACTCAATTACATCGTTACTTAGACTTAACAACATTCCAACTGACATTGATTTGGTAGGACGTAACATGAAAAAACAAATGGATATTGCAACAAATTCACAATTTGCAATTATAGTTGGACCACAAGAATTAGAAAATGGAAATGTAGTTCTAAAAGATATGGTAAATGGAACTGAAGGAACTATCTCTTTAGAAAAACTAACTGAAGATCCAAAATCCATTCTTAATTTAGAAAAGCTCTAGTCAGCATCATAATCTCAGGTCCACTTGTCAATGAACCAACAACTACACAGTGATTATTTACCAAAATCCCTGATGACACATATGGAACTCCATTATTGATTGAACTCTGCTCGATATTTGTGCCTAATACATTGGCTATTGTCTTCATATCTTCCTCATCTGCTTCTGGATGGATTGCAGCACCAGTTGCATTTGCAACAAGCACTACTCCTGTCTGATTAAATCCTGCAATTTTTTTCTGAATTACCTCTACTCCTAATACATCTGAAATTGTTTGGCAATCTTGTTTTGATAACCAAGGTGATACAACTGCTCCTTTGTCATTTGCACAGATTACATTTCCTAGTGCATTAAATTTAGTATTGAGTACACCAACTTCTAAATCTGTTTCATCTTTTAGATAATCATATTCATTTTGATAAGCAGTATTTGGAAGTAAGATTCCTTTATTGTTCATAACTGATAATGCACCAATAAGCCTAGTGTTCGCAATTGCAGTATGATGAATTTGAATATCTAGATATTTTGCAAGCTTATCAGCTTTG
>JAOTUX010000236.1 GCA_029863665.1 Candidatus Nitrosopumilus sp. | reverse complement strand
TCTGCTTCAAATCTTTCCAAATCGTATTCTTTCAAATCTACAAATTTCATGATTTTACTCAAACTGGGATGAACTTTGTTAATCTGTTTAAACATCTCTTGTGCAACTCGTCTGTAATCTACATGTCCTTGTGGAACTGTTCTTAATTCAATTAAATGGCAAGCTTCTCTAAGATTTAATTTCATAAAATAAGAATAGTTGTATGCAAAGTTTACAACATATTGTGCTTGTTCTGGATATTTGTTTTTAATTACTTCAAATGTTTCTTTTGTTTTGTCCATACAATCCTTGAAATCTTTCTCAATTCCAAGAATCTTAATTTCATTTGGAATAGTATACCCATGATCTGTTGTTAGAAGTTGTCTTTCTAGAGTTAATGCTCTGTGTCTATGAAAGTCTCTGAACATTCCAAAATTATTACACAAATCAAATGTATAGTAAACATTTTCAAATGCTCTTGATGGTCTATGACGTCTGTTTGTACGAATCTTTGTAAATTCATCAATTATTTTTATCTTATTTTGCTTTGGCATTTTCTTTACTTGCTGTAAAATATTTTGATATGCTGTACTTGGTGATTGTTCATAAATTATACTTGTAATGATTTTATCAATTGCATTTTTTTCTGATTCATAATCTACAAGCTTTGTTATTGTTCCTATGCTTGGATTCCTTTTGATTTCTTTTGTTGCAATTAATCTTGATTTATTTTTAATATCTCTGAGATATTTTTGAAATGCTTTTCCGTACTTGTCATCTGCCCTTCTAACAAATGATTTTATCGTAGTATCTAACTCTTTTTTGATTTTTGAGGCTAAATCTTGTTCTTCTTTTAGCTCAGATGAGCCTAAAACTGTTAGAAGATACTCAAATGCTCTACCATTACCTGTTATCCCTACATTTGTCAGAGTTGATGCCGGCAGCAATCCTCTTAGAATATCAAGTGCTTTAGCTTTAGTTGAGCCTTTGTAAATCATGTTGGCAGATTTTATGTCTGTTTCATTTTTTAATTTATGAAATATTTTTTCCTTTCTGTCTGTTGAATCTTTAAAACTATATTTTTCAATGGGATACTTTTCTCTGACATATTTTATCATCTGTTCTATATTTTTTGAATACACATCAAATGAAAAATTACATGACTCTTCATATCTGTCTGCAAAATTTGTTTGCATAATTTTTGAATCTCTGTAAAATCTATACCTTCCTTTTTCTTTTTTATCCCATGCAACATATCTTGATGATTTCTCTAAATATGATAACCCAATTCGTCTATCTTCAATTTTTTTTACTGCAATGTTTGACAAACCTTCAATCGCAATTTGCGCTTCACCTAATTCTGCAACCGAGTCATCGCCATATTCTAAAAGAACTCTATTGTAAAATTCATCCCCTCGGTTCTTATTTTTTAAAAACTCATCAAGAAAAATTTGCCTCATATTTTTGTCTGTTCTGCTATATCTTGACATTAATGCCCCGCGATCAACTTGACGTGGAGTAATGATTGCAAAGACATTATCATCCGTATTTGAAAAGTGATCCGATAGAATCTTTTTCTCTTTAATTGAAAACTCTGACAATATCAGTATGGATATTTTTCAATTATTAATAGTCTATTTCTTTTTTCCAATTTGAATTAGATCTGGACCTTTGTCTTTGTCATTTCCTTTGGCTTGCCATCGAAACAAAACTTCCTTAAACGCTGCTGCGTCTGCTTCATTTTCAGTATACATTAATGTCGTAATCCAATATCCTTTTTTTGCAGTTTTTCCACCAACAGAGTTCATCCAAAAATCATTTGGCAAAGTCTCCATGGATTTATTGTCAGGATCTTTTGTGACTTCGTTCCATCTATTTGCAACGAAATTCAATATTTGCTCGAGTTCTTCTCTTTGAATCATGAGATTGCTACTATGTCTCTAAATTTTAAAATTACTGAAAATTTTGTGGCTCTAAGTTAGTGAAAATAATCTTACTAAAATCAAAAACAATACTTACACTTTGTCGGTTATACAAATCTCATAAGTAACTCACATGACCCAAGACGATATCGAAATATTCGGTAAAAACGTCAAAGACATGTACGGAACATTCATGGGTAAAGTCATAGGAACAATAACTGACATCGATGGTAGTATCCAATCAGTTGGTATTGACTGCGGTTCTCAAGGATTACAGCAAATCCAATATGAGCAACTAGTAGTACAAAACGATGTTGTTATTTTTATTCCAAAATGGAGACTAGACTCACAAAGACTCATTCGTGAAAAACAACTAACATTGCGTCGTCTAAAGGCATTGATAGATATTGTTTCTGAAAATGATGACATGAAATCAGATGCAGAAATCATTCATGAAAAATACAAGTCAAAACTTGTATCATTAAATGAAACAGAAAATCAAATCAAAGCCAAACTTGAGGCAAGATTGACCCAGTTAGATGAACAAATGAAGTCTGCAAAGATGTTATTATTTGATGCAAAAGTACAATCCAAGAGCAATGAAATTCCTGATGCAACATTTGAGACCGTGAAATCATGCACAACTGAGGTAATTGAGCATGTTACACACGAAATCGCAGAAATCTCTAATGTAAAGAATAGGATTGCAGATCTTGAATTGGAAGTACACGAAATAATTGCTCCATCACAATCAAACATCCAAGAATCGGCCGTTTCATATCTGGAGACATCTGAATCACAACAAGTAGTTCAGACAATACTTCCAGAAGCACCAACAGAACCAGTAACGATACCTTCAGACCCTATTGAAGCTGAGA
>JAOTUX010000235.1 GCA_029863665.1 Candidatus Nitrosopumilus sp. | reverse complement strand
GACATTACAAGATTCTGGTTCTGGATGATGTTCTTTATTGGTTCAATGCAATTAATTGTCTTATCTGATAACTTACTTCAAGTATTCTTTGGATGGGAAGGTGTAGGACTTGCATCTTATGCATTGATCAGCTTTTGGTATCGTGATAAAAAGAAAGACCATGTTGGTACTGAAGGACGTACTGTTCTTGGCATGTTAGATTATTATGCTCCAACTCATGCTGGTATGAAGGCATTCATCATGACCAAAGTTGGTGATGTGATGATGATTGCAGGAATGCTCTTGATATTTTTGTTTGCCGGTACATTTGGATTCAAAGAATTAATGGGAGATATAGAATGGGCAACTGCTATGTCTGCCCAAGGACTTTTGGTTCCTGCATTTGTTTTGCTCTTTGGAGGAGCTATAGGAAAGTCCGCACAATTCCCTCTAAACGAATGGCTGTTAGAAGCAATGACTGGTCCTACTGCAGTATCTGCATTGATTCATGCAGCAACGATGGTTAAAGCAGGTGTATTTTTGGTGGCAAGAATTGGTCCTCTTGTATTTGCATTGGGAGCAGCAGGAATTCTTGCTGATCAATTCTTTGAGATTGTTGCTTGGGTTGGAGCAATTACGGCACTATTACTAGCAACACAAGGAATGGTTAATCCAGAAATTAAGAAAGTTCTTGCTTATTCCACTGGTTCTCAAATTGGTTATATGATGATGGCATTAGGTGTTGCTGGATTATCTCATCAATATGTTGATGGTTATACTGCTGGTTTTTTCCATTTAATTTCTCACGCAATGTTTAAAGCTTCATTATTCATGGCAGCAGGTTCTCTGTTGCATATTGTTGGTTCTAGATTTATGACAGATATGGGTGGTCTGAGAAAACAAATGAAGAAAACATATGCATTCATGTGGGCTGCTGGTCTTGGTTTGATGGGTGCTCCATTTATCACAACAGGTTTTTGGAGTAAAGATGCAATCTTTGCTGCTGTCTATGAATCTGGAAATGAGTGGGCAATGCCATTGTATATAATTGCTGTATTAACTGCAGTAATTACTGCATTTTACACTACAAGAATGATTGGAATGGTATTCTTTGGAAAGAAGAGTAAACACATTGAAACGATAGAGGCAGAAGGGCATCACATACATGAGGCATCATTATCAATGTGGGTTCCATATGGAATACTTGCAGTTCTTACAATTGGAATTGGACTTATTGGATTATCTGCAGAAGAGGGACTACATCATTTGTTTACAGACTATCTTGAACATTCCTTTGGTATTCACACTGAACACGTGGCAACAGAATCCTCAATTCTACCGGATTTCTTACAAGGCCTTAATCCAGTAGCACTTGGTTCATCATTGGTGGCATTTGCTACAGGAATTGGTTTGGGTTATATCTTCTATATTGGAAGATGGGTTGATCCTGTGAAATTTGTAAACTCTAACATTTTCTTTTATTCAATTCACAAAGTTATCTTAAACAGATGGTATCTTAATGCCATGATATACTGGTGTTTCGTTGTTGCCCCCCTATGGCTTGCAAGAGGGGTGTTCCGATACTTTGAAAAGACAGCTATCGATTATGGTATGAACGATGGAGTCCAGAAAGCAGTTGGATGGAGTGCTAAAGTCATCCAAGGAACTCAAACTGGTGTCTCACAATCATACTTATTTGTATTTGGAGCAGGATTATTATTCGTAGTTCTGATATTGTTGATGTAGGAGAATGATGAAATGTTAGAAATCACTTCCACTCCTTTGGTATTAATTGCGATTTTGGGAACTGTTGGAATCCTTCTTCCAATTATTAGTATTGCAAGAAAGGAAAAAGGCTCTAACTCATTTTATGCAATAATTGCATTTGCTGCATTAATTGTCTCTATGGGGTATGTTGGATATCAATTCATTAATGATAATGTGGCCCCCTCTGCTCTTTTCTCTTCAGATGTAATAGTAGATGATGCATTTGGTGGATTCTTTGCAATTGCAATGTTGATTGTTGCCTTGTTCACTACGGTTGGATCTTTCAATTACATGCGAAAACACAATTCTCCTGCTGTCTATTATTCTCTAATTTTACTTGCAACAATCGGAATGGTATTGGTAGCATATTCTACTGATCTGGTAATGTTGTTTGTTGCTTGGGAGCTTATGAGTATTCCAACTTATGTTTTAGTTGGGTTTATGAAAAAGAATCCAAGCTCAAATGAAGCTGCCTTGAAATATTTCTTGTTTGGCGCACTATCCTCTGCAATTATAGTTTACGGAATTTCACTCTCGTATGGATTAACTGGCTCTACAAATATTGGAGAAGTTATTCAAGGTTATTCCACACTTGATCCTTCATTACTGCCACTTGCATTACTATCTGTTGGAATGTTTATTGCAGGATTTGGATTCAAGATGGGACTTATACCTTTCCATCAATGGCTTCCTGATACTTATGAGGGTGCACCTTCACCAATCACTGCACTTCTTGCTGCTGCAACAAAAAAAGCAGGATTTGCCGCAACAATAAGAATTATAATTCTTGGAATGGTTGTTCTCAATCTTGATTGGACATTAGCTCTTGGTATTATTGCAGTAATGACTATGACTATTGGTAATGTTGCAGCAATCATGCAAAAGAATCTCTCTAGAATGTTGGCATACTCTAGTATTGCACATGCTGGCTACATATTGATTGGACTTGCTGTTGCACCATATAGCTCTCTTGGACTTCAGGGTTCGTTATATCAAATTCTAAATCATGCCGTAATGAAAGGTGCTGCTTTTATTGCCATTGCAGGAATTGTAA
>JAOTUX010000234.1 GCA_029863665.1 Candidatus Nitrosopumilus sp. | reverse complement strand
TCTTTCATCTGAAGTAATCCAATTGGTCTTGCTTCAATTAAGATCCCTGGATATGTTGGATTTGTAACCAGCACCAGTATGTCTAATGGATCTCCATCTTCTGATAATGTTTGTGGAACAAATCCATAATCTCCTGGATAGTGAAATGGTGAGAATAATACTCTGTCTAGTTTTACCATGTTGTGTTTTTTATCATATTCGTATTTGTTCATGGACCCCTTTGGTATCTCTATAACAGCGTTAATGATTTCAGGAATATCTGCCCCTGGTTCTATGTCGTGCCAAAAATTCTTGCTCATTTTAGATCTTTTCCCTATTTTATCGGTATATGAATTCTATGAATTTTTTGTAGGCTTAGACGTTATGAATCACTTTGAAAATTTCTACAGCATACTGACCTTCAAAGATGTTTATTACATTACCATTTGTACTCATATCTCTCACCTTGAATTGGTATTCGAAAGAACCGTCTCCTTTTACACTAACTTGAGAGATATGGACTAATTTATCTTCTTTAAAGAATTGAATGATTACTGGATATCTTTCTACATAATCTGATGCTTCTCCTTTTATTATTCCCCAATGAATCTTGTCACTTTCTGGAATGTTCATTGTAGTTGTAATTTTTTGTAATCTGATTTCTTCATTAATTGGTATAATTGTAATATTTTCAGCTGTTTGTATTTCCGCCTGTATATTTGTTGGAAACATAAGAATTACTAAACTCATAATCATTACTATGCTTGATTTTAATTTCATTTTATGTATCAACTTGTATACTAATTTAAAAAATTTATTACAAATTTGTATTTATTTTATTTGAAAAATTAGTCTATGGTAATTCTTCTTCTATGTCCGAACATGCTTTGTGAACCCATTTTTCATTAGAATTTTTAACAATTTCTTTTCCAACCTTTATTGTCTCTCCACATTCAATACACTTTCCATTAAATCTGGCTTTCATATTTTGGGCTAATTTTTATCTAATTTTAAGTACTGTTTTTTAATTATGTTGCAAATTTTGTAATACCTAAAACTCTTTTTCCTTGTATTTCTTCACTAATTGTTTACTGACTTTTGTTATTTTGGAATCTTATCAATTATGTTTGAAAAAAATTTGATGCTGTGAGAAAATTTACAATTAATTGCTCTAGTTAAATCTTAATTATTTTAGAAATTTTTCAATTATGTCACAGTATTGTTGATAAAGTTTATCCAAATCTTCTTTGGTTTCACCTTCGCAATATACTCTGATGATTGGCTCTGTTCCGCTGGCTCGTACCATTACCCATCTATTTTCTGCGAAATTAATTTTTATTCCGTCAACTGTTGTAAATTGTCCATCTGAAACTGTTTTGAGATGTTCAGTTAGTGATTGAGCTTGAATCTGCGAACATTTGTATTTTCCTTTTCTTGTAAATGACCTTGGAAGATCCTCTAGTTCTTTTGCCAAGTCTTTTTTTGCACCTAGCATATCAATGATAATAGACATTGTCATGGCTCCATCTCGAACTGAATTATGTTTACTAAACATAAAACCTCCATTTTCTTCAAAACCAATTAACCCATTCTCTGTCATCATTTTTCTAGACACATCCACACTTCCAACTTTAGTTCGTATTACTTTGGAATTTGTTTCACTGGAAATTTTTTCAATAGCTGAGGACGAATTTATTGTTGTAATGACCTTGGACTCTGGATTTTTTGCTAAGAGATATCTTGTTAAAAGTAATGCCGATATATCACCTGTTAGTATCTTACCATCTTTATCACAGAAAATACTTCTATCTCCATCCCCATCAAATGCTACTCCAAAAGATGCGTTGTTATCTGTAACTGCTTTTGAAAGGCCCTGAAGATTTTCAGGCGTAGGTTCTGGCCCCCTTCCCGGAAAACTTCCATCCACTTCTCCATTTATTGCAATACAATTACATCCTAGTTCTCCCAATAATTTTTCAATAACTACTGCTTGTGCACCATTTCCTAAATCTGCAACTACTGTGATTTTTGTTGATTCTATTTCCTTTACATCAATTAATGATTTTATTCCATCAATGTATAATCTGATGATATCTGTGCTTTCTTCTCTTTTTCCTAATTCTACAGAATTTGTATCCCATGATTTCTCATTATAGATTCCTTCGATAACTCGTTCTGCTTCTCTAGATATTTCAACACCGTCAGAATCTACTACTTTAATGCCATTGTATTGTGGTGGATTATGTGAAGCAGTGAGCATTATCCCTGCTCTAACATCTAATTTTTTTGTACCGTATTGCAAACATGGTGTTGGAACCAAACCTGAAACCTGTACATCTAATCCTCTACTGTTAAAAGCAGAACAAACAACTTCTAAAATTTCTTTATTATTGTGTCTCCCATCAAACCCTATCAATATTGGACCTTTTTCAAAATACTTTGCCATGGACAAAATAACATCTCGAATCAAGTCTGTGGTTAACTCTTCTCCAAAAACTCCTCGGATTCCATTGGTTCCAAACAGCTTTTTCATATTTTATGCAAAAAATTCCCACTTAAAGATTTTCTGATTGTTTTAATATCTATAAATCCTATTTTCAATGTTCTTATTTTTGTTGATTAATTTTGAGTTGTGATGAAAAATTAACTGTTATTTAATTTATTAATTTATACATTTCTTAGATTCTAGTATTGAAAGCCATAATTAATGCTGGGGGAAAAGGCACTAGAGGATGGCCACTTACTACATTTATCCCCAAGTCTATGTTGCCTGTTGAAGGAAAACCGTTAATAGAACACATAGTAAACCACTTGAGTAAATT
>JAOTUX010000015.1 GCA_029863665.1 Candidatus Nitrosopumilus sp. | reverse complement strand
AAATATTATAACTATCTAGATGAAAAAAAACTGCGTCCAAAAACTAAGGCCACTGCAATTCAAATTGGTAGACCAGCAAATATTTTGAAAGGTTTGCGCGCGTTAGAATTTACAGATGGAATAGTGACGACAGTATCAGATTCAGAGATGCTTGATGGGATGTCAGTAGTAGGTCTCAATGGATTTGATTGTGAGATGGCATCAGGTGCATCCGTAGTTGGAATTAAGAAACTAATTGACGAAGAGATAATTAAAAAAGACGACACAGTGGTGGGGATTCTCACAGGACGACAAAAAGATGCAATGCTTCCAGTAGATTATCACAACAATCCAAAAAATAAATTTGCAAAACCACCAAAAAACTAGCCTCGTATTTTAAGCCCAAATAGATTGGAATATGTCATATATCTTAAGAGTTAAATCCAAGTTTCATAAAATTATTACAACCAAAAGATGGTGCAAACAAGCTAAATGAATGACCAAAGTAGTTATTCTGAAAGATTTTTTCGGAGGATATCATGGTAGATTTATGGATTGAGATTACAACATTATCTGTATTAATTGGACTGTCGGGATTTTTTAGTGGTTTAGAAGTTGCGCTAGTAGGAGTTAGAAAATCAAAAGTAATTCAACTTTTCAATGAAGGGGAAAAAGGCTCAAAAGCACTATACAAATTAAAAACAAATCCAAGTTGGATGATGTCGAGTGTAAATCTTGGCAATAATCTTGTAAATGTGGGTGCATCAGCACTTGCAACAAGTGTTGCAATTAGATTATTTGGAGATGAAGGATTAGGTATTGCTGTAGGAGTCATGACATTTTTGATATTGGTGTTTGGGGAAATCACTCCAAAAACATACTGCAATGCAAATTCTACCAAAATTGCATTAAGATATGCTCCCGTATTACTGGCATTCAGTTATGTATTTTATCCAGTGGTTAAATTTTTTGAAATCATCACCAAAGGCGTAGTAAAATTAACTGGGAGTAGCCACACTCCTCCACCAATCACCGAAGAAGAAATCAAAGGAGTTATTGATCAAGGATTAGAAGAAAAAGCTATTGAAAAAGATGAAATGGAATTGGTTCACGGTGCTCTAAAATTTGATGATACAGTAATTCGATCTGTAATGACTCCCAGAACAAAGATGTTTGTACTTAATTCTAAGATGTTACTTTTTGAGGCACTACCTCAAATTAATCAAAGTGGACATTCACGAATTCCAATTTTTGGAGATACAAGTGACGATATTGTCGGATTTATTCATGTTAGAGATGTTCTCAAAGAATTAGAAAAAGAGAACAGGATGGTGAGTCTTGAGCAGATTGCTCGAAAACCCGTTTTTGCATCTCAAGAAAAAATGATTAGTTCTTTGTTAAAAGAGATGAAAGGACGACAAACACACATGGCAATTGTTGTTGATGAACACGGAGGAGTAGAAGGCCTAGTCACCTTAGAAGACTTGTTAGAAGAAATAGTTGGAGAGATAGAAGATGAGACAGATCTTGTTAGACCAACAGGATATGAAAAAATTGATCAAGACACGATAATTACTAATGGAGATATTGAAATTGATGTTATTAATGAGATTTTTCGAACCAAAGTCCCAGAAGGAGATGATTACGCATCACTCAGTGGTTTGTTGCATGAACGACTACAAGACATACCACAAGAGGGGGACAAGGTAGAAGTGGATGAACTTAGAATAATTGTAGAAAAGGTTTCAAAGAATATTCCTCAAAAAATAAGAATTGAAAAAATTAGAAATTAATCCTTTTTAGCAAAATGCTCTTGTAATTTCTGCTTTTTTTCCATCATGTTAAAAATGGATTCAGTATGAGTAAATGCTTGTTCATATGATTTTCCAAACAACATCGCCTGCATTAACATATGATTCTCAGGGATTACAATTCCAGTTTGATCATCAGAATACATCATTTGAACCGTATCCATTATAGAAGTGGTCATGTTAGCGTGAATGTGTATCATGTTAGTATCAGTAAAGTTAAATCCCATGTTTTGAGCGTAATCTCTAACATCTTTAGTACCCTTGGCGGACCACAGAGTCGCAACTCCAAATTCATTTGTAAAAACTTCATGTATTTCTGAAGGTTTTGGCGCTACATCCTTGAATCGAATATCCATTATGTGTAAATGCATTTGCCTTGTTGGGACTTTTATTGCTCTAACAAAAAGCGGTGCATCTTTTCCAAAATATGTCTTAACATCATCACCATGATGAGGTTTTTCAGACATTTCTATTGTGTCTGAGAGTTTCTTTTCAGTTTGTTCAATGTCTGCCCATCTTCTAACAAGGGTGACATCAAAACGAACCAATCTATCTCCAAATTTATCACGTAATGGTTCGAGAATTCTTCCCATTCCAGTAACATTACAACTACCTTGCATCACATGGGTCTTACCTAATGCAAGAGCATAATTTGATCTAGAATTAAACAATAAATCAGACACTGCTTCGTCAGTTCCAAGTCTGGCTTCTCCACCTTGATAAATTGCAGGAATATTCCTGGGCTCATATAGACTTTTTTTATTCTTAAAACCATGGCCACCAGGAGCAGCATCAATTACTAAATCACAATCATCTAGTGCAGATTCAATAGTTCCTTTAACTTTGAAATCTTTAAAATCATCTAGTTTTTTTTCTGGAACAAATACATCTAATCCTCTAGAATTAGCAAGTTCTACTTTTTCATCAGGAGAATATTTACCAACACCAATTACAGTAATCTCAGGATCATCTTTAAGAAAAGAGGTAATGCGACTTCCAATAGAACCATAACCATTAACAAAAACTTTCTTCATAAATAGAGTGAAATTAACCCATTTATTTAGATTAGCATGAATTTACTGTGTTCAAATATATAAAATAAAAGATTTCATTTGAGTTCAAATATTATGATAAAATGATAACCAACATAATATCTTTAGAATTCCCCAGTATCATAATTTAACTTGAAAAAAATTATTTTTAAAATATTTAGTGATATTAGTGACACATGATGAGATGACACACAATCAAATATTTAGATTTTTGAAGTTTTTCATAAATTTAGCACAATCATAGATAGGTTAGTTTAACATCTAATTTTTACAAATAGTTCTATTTGACATGATAAAAAATAATTTTACATTTGTAATAAGATTCCATTCAAAAATAGATTACAGAAACATAGTTTTAGTTTCAGGAAAAACAGACAAATAATTTTTAGGTAGACATACTGATAAATATTAAAAACAATTAACGGAGTATGTTTTTCATTAACAATAAATTTTATATTTTAATAAAAATAAAATGAAAAAAATAAACAGGTGGGAATTATGAAAAATTTAGATAAATTCTAAAAAATATTAATAGTTACAGGGATTACATAAAATGAAAAATTATTAAAAACTTCACATTTTTGATTTGAGTACAATTCCAAGCATTGGTAAACAATCATAATAATATAAAAGACTAAATGTGTTAAAAAAATTTAATTTCTATTGATACATGGTCCTTCACTTGCAATAGGAGCTGCAATTGCATCAATAGCTATCATTGGAACATTTTTAGGATTTGATAAAATTTCAAATGAAACTGAATTAATAGTTGAACCAACACCAACAATTCAACAAACAGGTCCTCCAAAAATCACTACAGATACTTTTTTGTCAAATGGATCACCAATACTAGGTAATCCTAATGCGCCAGTTACACTTGTGGAATTTGGCGATTATCAATGTCACTTTTGCAACGTATTTTTCCACTCAACTGAAGAAGACATACTAAAAAAATATGTTGAAACTGGAAAAGTAAGAGTGATTTTCAAAGACTACAACATAATTGGTGCAGATTCCGTTAATGCATCACATGGAGCACATTGTGCAAATGATCAAGAATTGTTTTGGGAGTATCATGATATTTTGTATACAAATTGGACTGGAGAAAATAATGGTTGGGCATCCAGAGACAATCTTACAGAATTTGCCAAAGAGATTGGCTTAGATATGGAGATATGGTCTGAATGTATGACACAAAAATTACATTCACAAATAATTCTATCAAGTAACGAAGATGCTAGATCTCTTGAACTAACAGGGACTCCTGCCTTTTTTGTAATTGGTCCTGATGGTAAAACCACACGAATTTTTGGAGCACAGCCATTTGAGGTATTTGAAAACATCTTCGAGGCAGAATTAAAAAAATGAAGCAAAACCGATCACAAACTCAATAAAAAAGACATCAAAATTCCCTTCGTGGTTAGTTAGAATTTACACAATAACCTTATTAGTGAATTATCGGAGCGAAGCTTATGGCAGCTGGAATAGATGATATTTCTATATACATACCAAGATTGTATATTGACGCATCAGATTTTGCAGCAGCTAGGGGACTTGACCCAGTAAAATTACAAAAAGGTTTAGGAGTATCCCAAATGGCAATTGTTGATGCCAATCAAGATCCTGCATGTCTTGCAGCAAATGGATGTTTGAAGATCATGCAAAAAAACAAATTATCTCCAGAAGATATTGGAAGGCTATACGTGTCAACTGAATCTTCCTTTGATGAATCAAAGGCAATGAATTCATACGTCATAGGAATGTTAGAACAAGTTTATGGTCAAGGGGCATTTGAACACTGTGGTGGTGTAGAAACAAAATTTGCTTGTGTTAGTGGATCTTATGCGCTTTATGATAATACAAATTGGATTAGAGCAGGAGAGGCAGAAGGAAAATATGCACTTGTAGTAGTTTCAGATATTGCAAAATACGACATGGGTTCAAGCGGAGAGATGACCCAAGGGGCAGGAGCAGTAGTGATGCTTCTTAATGATAAACCAAGATTATTAGAGTTTGACCGTAGAGTTACAGCCACATCAATAAAAGATGAATATGACTTTTACAGACCTTTTGGGAAAGAGACACCGATAGTACACGGCCAATATTCAAATTTACTATACATGATTCAAGTAAGAAAAGCATTAGAGATATACAAGAAAAAAGTGATATCATCAGGTCTTATCAAAATTGAGCAAGGTGAAACAATTCTAGATCACATGGATTACATCAACATGCACTTGCCATATAGCAACATGGGAAAGAAGGCTTTGGCATACTTGGTCAGACACGAATGGCGTCAGCTTCCAAGATGGAAAAAGATTCTACAGGAAATAGGAGTTGAAGAACCAATACCAAAGGATCCACGTGGAACAATTGAATCAGTATTAGGTGATGATGAATTCATGACAAAAGATCATGAATTTACTAAATTATTTACTAGAACTTCAGAATATCAAGAAGTCTACGAATCAAAACTAGCTAGCTCACTTATTGCATCTAGTATGATTGGGAATTTGTATACTGCATCATTATATTTGGGATTTAGGAGTAGTTTGGAATTTGAATACCAGAAAGGAATTGATCTAGAAGGAAAGAGGATAGGATTTGGTTCGTATGGTAGTGGAAGTAGTGCAATGGTATTCAGTGGAGTTGTTCAACCAGAATATGAAAAAGTTGTCAAGGATATGAATTTAGAAGTAGAGATAGGTCCAAGAAGAAGATTGACATTAGATGAATATGAAAATTTACATGAAAACAAACTAACTCCAGACAAATCAATGCTACATACTGAGAAAGAATTTGTGTTAGTAGATGTAAAAACCGAAATAGAGTCTAGAGGCGAAAGACGTTACATCTTTAATGAATAAAATGCAAGAAGACACAAACCCAATAAAAGATCATATCTTTGAACATATAAAAAATTCTCAAACAATTCCAAAATTAATTTCAGAGAAAAAATTTGATGAGATAGTTGATGAGATAGTTGAGAACTGTTATGATAAGATAATCAACATGGCAGATAAAGAAGAAGTAATAGGGACCTTAGCTACAGGGATTTTACATTTTTTACTTACCAATGCACTAATCAACAGTCAAAGAAAAATAGAACATCAAGGAATTGAAATAGACATCATAGTTCCAGATTTAAAGACATTAGAAATAGATCCAAAAAAAACATTGTTAATTTGTATTCCAAAATCATCAGATAAGATAATTATCAATGAGAAGATTGCTCAATTAGAAAAAATCCAGCCTGAAAAGGACAATATTTGGATAATTTTATCAAAAGATATTCATCTGGATAAAAAATCATTCATTTTATCTAAAGATAATAATTCGTTTTCAAAAATTATATTTGAGATTGCACAATTTAGTAATGTCGGCGGTGCAAATAAATTCAAAATATTACGAGTTTAAAGAAATTATTTCAACAGAGTCTTTAAATCAAGATTTTTACTAAATATTTTGTACAATGAAGTATTACTCAAATCATCAATAAATGGAATAGAGCCCAATATTGGTACACCTGTAAGGTTTTTTAAATCACGGGTTAGTTCTTTTGTTTTGTAACCATCAGAATCAAAATCATTGATAACTATTCCTTTAATTTGTATTTTGTATTTTTTACACATATTTACTGTCATTATGGTGTGATTGATACTTCCAATTTTTGTTCTAGTAACAAGAATGGCAGGGATTTTGAGATCTTTGATCAAATCCGTAACAAAATAATTCTTAAGAATTGGAGTCATAATTCCACCCATTCCCTCAACTAATATTGTAGAGTGAATCTGAGATAGTTTCTTAAAATTGGAAATAATTTTATTGATTTTTGGTTTGATCTTGAGATTTTTCCAAGCAGTATAAGGTGATGCAGGAATTGGAAAGAACTGAGGATTCAATAAACCTTCAGAATCATTTATCTGAGCTGCGTTTGCAAGAATTTCTAGATCCTCAGATTTGAAGCCTTTTTTCTGTGGAATTCCAGCTGCAAAAGGCTTCATTACACCTACATCAATACCCATATTTCTGAGAGATACTGCCAATCCTGCAGTAACATATGTTTTACCAACATCTGTATCAGTACCCGTAATGAACAAGGACTTCAATGGTGAATGTTTCAAAGAGCAGTTGATTAATCTTATCGTTTAATTATTAAGAACACAGGAATTACAAATACTACTTGAAAAATACCAGTTTTGTATGGCATCCAAACACACAGATGAATGAATGGGACAAATTTGGTGAGATTAAGAGTGCTAAAGGTGTCTGGCTGACAGATACCAAAGGCGCCAAAATGCTAGATGCTGTGGCGTCAATGTGGTGTAATGTGTGGGGACATTCTAATTCAGAATTAGTTAAAACCATCATAAATCAGAGTAAAAAATTACAACATTCTTCTTTGTTTAATCTTACAAACGAACCTGCTGAAAAATTAGCAAAAAATATTGTGAAAATGTCTCCGGGAATGCACAAAGTTTTTTATTCTGATAACGGCTCCTCTGCGATGGAAATTGCAATCAAAATAGCATTACAGTACTGGAAAAATATAGGAGACAAAAAGAAAACCCAAATTGCCACAGTAGAAAATGGATATCATGGAGATACATTTGGAGCAATGTCTGTAGGATATGTACCAGAATTCTTTGGTAAATTTAAAAAACAATTATTTTCAACAGTTCAATTTTCAATTCCAAACAAATACAGATTGCCAAAAGGATTTACTCTTTTAGATTATCAAAATTATTGTTTAGAAAAAATTGAGAAACGATTTTCAAAAAATGATGACATTGCAGCTTTTGTCATGGAAAGCGGGGCGCAAGTAGCAGGAGGAGTGATGATTTATCCAAAAGGATTTCAAAATAAGATTAGCAGATTATGCAAAAAATATAACATATTATTTGTTTTAGATGAGATCGCAACGGGATTTGGAAGATTAGGATCAATGTTGCAATACGAAGAACAAAAAAGTATTCCAGATATTGTAGCGTATGGAAAAATGTTGACTGGAGGATATCTCACCATGGCAGCTACTCTGACAAACAAGAAAATATACAATTCCTTTCTAGGCGAATTTAATGATTGGAGACACCTCTTTCATGGTCATACATATACAGGAAATCCAATTGCAGCAGCTGTTGCAAATGAAAATCTCAAAATGTATGAAAAAAAGCATTTAATCAAGAAAATTCAAAAAACCGCAAAAATTTTTGAAAAGTATTATCAAGAGATTTCAGAGATAGATATTGTAGGGGATATCAGACATAAGGGAATGCTGATGGGAATAGAGTTAGTCTCAGATAGAATGAAAAAAACTCCAATCCATCCCAAAAAATCAATAAATAAAATATTTTTTGAAGAGGGGAAAAAGCAAGGAATCTACTTGAGAACACTAGGCAACATTGTCATGCTGGTTCCTCCCCTAGCCATAACAGAAAATGAATTAGATTTGCTCATAGTCAGGGCCATTAAGACGATAAAATCTGCAAGATCACAAGTAGTTTAACTGTTAACCCCCTAAATGTTCATGGTTAACATTTCCAATAATATTATTAATGGACTATTAGTGGAAATTAACATGGACAATCTTGCATTCATAAAAGAATGTCATGAAAAGGTATTTTCAGGTATTGGGATTTCATCTGAAGATGCTGAAAAATTACTAAATATTCCAGATAAGAATCTAAAAGATTTAGCAAAATATGCAAACGAGATAACTAGAGATTTTAATGGTAATAAAATTGATGTAGAGCAATTAAACAATATTAAGAAAAATGCATGTAGTGAAGATTGTACATTTTGTGGACAGTCAGCATTTTTTGATACTGGAATTGAAACATACCAATTACCATCTCCTGAAGAGGTAGTTATCAAAGCTCAAAAAGCAAAAGAGGAAGGAGCAGAGTCATATTGTCTAGTTGCTGCATGGAGAGAACCATCCTCAAAAGATTTTCAAAAAGTATGTAAAATTATTAGTGAAATTAATGAAAAAGTAGGGATTAGTGTAGAGTGTAGTTTGGGTTTTCTTACTGTAGAGCAAGCAAAAAAACTAAAAGAACTCAAAGTAAAAAGATACAATCACAATTTAGAAACTGCAAAATCAAAATTTTCAGAGATTTGTACAACTCATACTTATGAAGATAGACTAAAGACATTAGGTATTGCCAGAGATGCAGGATTAGAATTATGTACCGGAGGCATCATAGGGCTAGGTGAAACAAGAGAACAAAGATTAGAGTTAGCATTAGAGTTATCACGACTATATCCCGAAGAAGTAACAATAAACATACTAGTTTCAATTCCAGGAACCCCACTTGAATTACAAACAGATCTTCCAAATTCAGAGATTGTCAGAATATTTTCTGTGATCAGATTTCTTTTACCTGAATCTGTTATCAAGATTTCAGGAGGACGAGAATCAAAACTAGATGATTCAGGAGAAGAATTACTTCAAAGTGGAGCAAATGGCATCATTACTGCAGGCTATTTGACTATGGATGGAAATGAGGCTAAAAAAGACAGAGAAATGATAGAAAAAATTGGTCTCCAAGCATAATCTGAGTTTTATTGATTCAGAAATACAGGAAATAAAACAAAAAAACCTCTATCGGAAATTACGATACGGTAAAGCAGAAGGGGCGCACATTACAATCAAAGGCAAAAAATTACTCAATTTATCATCAAATGACTATCTTGGGATATTACCAACTAAAATACAAATCAAACAACTCCAATCAAGTTCAAGATTAATTTCAGGAAATGATGAGTCATACAAAAAATTAGAAGATGTACTTGCAAAACATAAATCGCAGCAAAGTAGTTTGATTTATCCAACTGGTTACATGGCAAATCTTGGAGTAATTTCTGCAATTGCAAAAAAAGGAGATTTAATTCTCAGTGATGAGTTAAACCATGCAAGCATAATAGAGTCATGTAAGTTATCAGATGCCAACATACTCATTTACAAACACAACAACATGCAGGATTTAGAAAAAAAAATAAAACAAAAAGGAAAGAACAAATTCATAATTACTGAGGGAGTATTTAGCATGGATGGGGATTTTTCATCTCTGAAACAAATTACAGAGATTGCAGAGAAAAGAAATGCTATATCGATTATAGATGATGCGCATGGGGATTTTGTGATTGGAAAAGATGGAAAAGGGACACCAGACCACTTTAACGTTAGGAAGAAAATTGATTTGTATGTTAGCAGCCTTAGTAAAGGATTAGGATCATTTGGAGGTTATGTCGCATCACAGAATAATGTAATTGATTTATGTATAAATAAATCAAAATCGTTTATCTACACATCTGCACTTCCTTCATTTTTGATTGAGCATTCTCTAAAAAGATTTGAATCAAACAGAGAAATACAAAAGAAAAAGCTAGAGAAAAACACCAAACAACTCAGAAATGGACTAATTGAAATTGGTTATGAGATAAACTCTCCAACACACATCATGCCAATAATAATTGGAACTGAGAAATTAGCAATGAGTTTTGGGAGATTTTTGTTTAATAATGGAATATTTGTGCAACCCATCAGATACCCTACAGTGCCAAATAATCAGGCAAGATTAAGAATTTCAGTTACTGCATGGCTTTCAGAGAAGTACATCAAAGAGACATTAAGTATTTTTGAAAAGGCGTATCGTAAATTTGTGACTATCTCATAGCATCAAAGCCACCCAAAGCAGGGGAACCAAGAATTACCGCAATAGTAATGACTATTCCTAAAGCTATACCCACAATAATGAAACGTTTGTTCATATCAAAAATATCCACATCCCAGTTAAAAACGGATTGTCTTAACATTGGAGAGATGTGGAATAATGCTTTAAAGGAAAAATTGTAATTTTAATGTGTGACAGAGATAACCCTTTCAGTAGCAGTACTGGCGGGTCTAGGATCATTTGTTGCTCCTTGTATTTTACCCATGATTCCAGCATTTATTGCATATATTTCTGGAACAACCCTTTCGGAATTAAATCAAAAAAGTGGTTCCAAAACAATAAGCATCAACAGAACAAATATTGTATTAAACTCAATATTCTTTGTTCTAGGATTCTCAATTGTATTTTCAACTTTAGGTGTAATAATTAACAGCGCACTTGCAACATCAACTGGGGAATTAATAGAAGGACTAAATCAACTTGGAGGGATAATTATCGTAGGGTTTGGAATCTTTTTGTTATTATCTATGAAAATAAACAAGTTAAATGTAGAAAAAAAATTTTTCCCAAAAAGATCAAAGGTAAGTTACCCTATGTCTTTTGTATTTGGCTTAGCTTTTGCAGTTGGGTGGACACCATGTGTAGGTCCAATACTTGGAACAATACTCACACTTGCTGCAACCACTCCATCAATTGCATTTAATTTACTACTTGCATATTCACTAGGATTAGGAATTCCCTTTATCCTAATTGGCGTATTTTATTCTAGAGCAAGTAAAATTATTCGTTCTATGGGAAGACATCTCAAGTATTACAACGTCATATTGGGAGGATTCATCATAGTTTTAGGAATTCTAGTTTTCACAAATCAATTAGCATATATTGCAAATTTTCCACTTCTCAATGAACTATTATTCTTAGGGTAATCAAATGAAATCAGAAATTAAAACAGCATTAATCTTAGGAGTAATGATTGCCGTAGGAGTAGGAATAATCAGCATATTGTTTTCATCACTTGATGAAGAATTAGAAAACATATCTACTGAGAATTCTATTTCTAAAATCAACAAATTGGGACTGAAAATGGCTCCAGATTTGGTTGGAATTGCCCATTATCTCAATACAACACCAGAAGAATTAAGCGAGAAGGTAAAAGGCAAAGTGGTACTTTATGATATTTGGACATATAGCTGCATAAACTGTGTCAGAACTTTACCATTCATTACGGCATGGGATGAGAAATATTCTGATCAAGGATTGTTAATCATCGGAATTCATTCTCCGGAATTTGAATTTGAAAAAGATGTTGAAAATGTCAAATTAGCAGTTTCAAAACATGGCATACAGTATCTAGTAATTTTAGATAATGATATGGATACATGGAAAGCCTTTGAAAATAGATACTGGCCAAGAAAATACATTGCAGATCATGAAGGATACATAAGATATGATCACATTGGTGAAGGAGATTACAAAAAAACAGAGAAAGTAATTCAAGATTTACTAAAAGAAAGAGCAGATTCACTTGGAATACAAATTGCATCTGCAGTTCCACTTGTGGCTATAGAGGAATTTGAACATACACAGTTTAAAACTCCAGAATTATACTTTGGATATTATCTTGCCCAGGGCAGAAACCAGTTAGGAAATGATGAAGGGTTTAGACCAAACCAAGATGTGATATATTCCATTCCAGAATCAACTCAACGTAATAATTTTTACATAGATGGTACATGGACAAATTTAGAGGGGAGTATGAAATTAGTTTCAGACTCTTGGAAAATTCTTCTCCCATATACAGGGAAGGAAGTAAATATTGTAACTGCAGGCGAATCGGATTTGAAGATCAAGATAGATGGCGCGATAATTAATCCAGAAATAGGAGGAAAGGATGTTGGAACTA
>JAOTUX010000014.1 GCA_029863665.1 Candidatus Nitrosopumilus sp. | reverse complement strand
ATTTGATTAAGAAGTTATAAGTTTGGAACTTTTTTAAAGTAATTCATAGTTTTTTCACACATACATAGAATTATTTCAAAAATGCCACAGCTTTGGCAATATCGGTTTTACTGATTATTCCAATAATATTTCCATGTCCAGATAAGACTCCTGCACCATTGATATTTTTCTCTAGTAACAATTTTCCTGTTTTTGCCAAATCATCATCGTAGTTTACAGAAACAATATCTTTACTCATTATCTCACTAGCGTTGGTACTTCCACCAAACCCAGATTCTGAAATAAATCCTTTTCTGGGGAAGATCACAGAGATGGTAGGATCAGTATTATCAAGTATATTTTCATATGCACCTTTTTTTAATGCCAATTCAAATAGATCTCTGAATGTTATAATCCCAACAGGGATTTCATTATGATTTCGGAGTATGATTCTAGAGATTTTCTCATCAATCATCTTCAATACCACTTTGTATAGAGGAGTATCATAATATTGCCAAGCATAATATGAAGACATATACTCACCCACCATTTTTTCATCAGAATGAGTTTTAGTAAAATATCTTACAAGATCAGTTTTTGTCAAAATTCCAATAGTATCATCATTTGAAGTTACTACCAAAGAACCAATCTCATTTTTTAACATCATTGCCGCACATAGATCAAGTCCTATTTTTTCATCAATAGATATTATTTTTTTGACAATTTCAGATAATGGAATCTCATCTAATTTTCTTTCAGTATCATCAGTTAGTAGAAAATATCCCAAGTCTTTTTCAGATAGAATGCCAGTAACCTTATCATTTTTAGTTACTAAAAGATGGCTTTTTTTTTCTTCAATTATTTTTTTTAAAACATCAGCCAGACTAGATTCATATTTTATCGTTCTTGGTACATTTCTGTATTCTTTAGCAGATTTCATAATTTTGTAAATTCAGTGAGTTATTAAAAATACTAGATAATTACCATATATGAAAATCAAATATGGTCAATATGAAAAATTATTTTAAAAGAGATACAAATTCTACTATCACTCAATAGCCACCTGATCTCAAATGAGAACATTCTTGTATCAATGTGTCTTATTTTATATCAGGATTCTAATTAGTTTAAAATTTCCTCATTGTTGTCAGAACCACAATGAGGACAATTATGTTTGAGAGTCATTCCTCCTAGTTTAGAGAAGACATTAGAACAATTAGTACATACTCTAAGATCAGATAGCTTTACCATACGATAGATAGTATTTCATTAACTTAAAACATTACACATTAAATTTCACAATTAGAAAAACTAGCAAGAATTAGAAGAAGAGAAAGTTATTTTAGTAAATATGATAAGAAAAATTGTCTTATGTTATAAAATTACTATAAAATTTATTTAATCATCTACAAATGACTCCTTTTTGAGTCCCTCAGGAAGGGTCAAATCTCCCTGAAGTAGATTCTTTTGAAGCAATAAAATAACTTCTTCAACATCATATCCTAACTTTTCTAATTCTTTTTCAGTAGTTTTTGAAATCTTTGCACCTATATTTTGTCCACCTATTCTACCAAATGCAATTGCAGTAAAACGAAATTCATTTTCATCTAAACTAAATTTACCAGTAATTTTTGCAGCCATCTGACTTCCATGAACATTATTGATATGAACTTGTAGATTCATTTTTAGATTAAATTTCTACAGCCTTGTTAACATTGTCGTCAATTAAAAAGCTCCAATGTTTATCATCTTCAATTTTGAAATCATTAACATTAAGAGATATCATTTGTTCATCTAAACATTCATGTTTGACTTCACCATTTTCTTTTATTTTTATTAATTTCCATTTATATTTTCCTTGTTGTAGTTTACATACGGTAACTGCCCACTTTGCATCAGGAGTAATTTGTGGCATTCCTACTAGATCAGATATCTCTTCAATTCCAAGCTGTTTTTCTTCACAAAATCGTTTCTTGCAAACACCACACCTCCATACATCAACGGATCCAATTGTTCTTTCATCTATGTTGATATTTACTACACCATAGTAAACAGGTTGATGTTTACAAGTTTCAGTGTCAATACTCAATGTTGTTCACCCATAATTAGTATTATTTAGTCCTTGCATCATCATAGAATTTTTCTAAAATTACCCCTATACTATCAACAATTTTGTTTTGTTTAAATTTGATATTTTCTCGTTCACACATACGTCTATACATGTTAACTGCTGTAAATCTAGGATGCATGGCCTCAAATTCAGTTTCAGAAAAGTCTATGAATGCACCTAAAGTCATCAGATCTTTAGCTGCCTTATGAGCGTCTTCTGAAGAGATCTTTAGTTTTTTGGCAATATCTATTGAAGACATTTTTCCATAACAAGTTACTAGCAAATACACTTTTGCTAAAATAGGTTCTAATCGAATTTCAGAAACCAGATCATTTTCAAGTTTAGACGAATTCATTATTTTTGAAATGAAATATGATCACATAAAATATGATCGGCGTATTATTTTTTGATTAGTATTTTTTTAGATATTTTCAAGGAAAAACCCATAGCAATAAAATGAACTACTACGCCTAAAATTGCTCCCATAACCAAGTCATTAAACAAAATCCAAACAATGACAAATGTTACAAGGGATGGAACTGTTATAATTACAGCGATGATAGTTCCTCTCAGTATAATTTCCTGCATTGAGAGTTTAGATTTTTTATCATCAGGCAACAATTAAATTTTGAAAAATGGTAATAAAAACCAAAGATACTTTATATTTGGTAAATTCAGATTTTTACTGTTTGGCAAGTTATAAAGGAACGTATTCAAATGAACAATCATTAAATTTTGTAATACCAATTATCGTAATTCTATTTTTAGGAATAATCTACATAATGACACAAAGGGCTGATTCAGGTTTTGTGAGTTTTATCTTAATAGGTGCAGCTACATTAACTATGTTTTACTGGGTTAGAGTTCTAAAGAAAATGACAAAAGACCAAAAACCATCATACACCCAAGTGAGAGAACAAGAAACAAAGAATTGGGTTTACGATCTAATCAAAGGAAAAGAAGAGTTTGTTTTCGTAGCAGAAGTACCAGGTCCTGAAGATAAAATTGCAGTTAGATTGATAGATGGAATTCTTTACATACGTGCAACTGCAGAATTTTCAAAAGAAGTACCAATTGAAGGAGCAAGCAATATGCAAATATTTGATTTCAAATACAGAAATGGAGTATTAACACTTAGAATAAAATAACTATAGACTTTTTGCTAATTCTAGTTTTTGTGGCAAATACTTATCAGTAATATTAGTAAGACCATATTTAGAGAAAGCCTCCAATTCGGCTTTTCTTTTAATTCTTAAAAACACATCCAATTCTTTTTTCCATACTCCATCCTGATATCGTGGATCCTTTTGAAGATCATAGCATCTCTTAATGTCAGATTCAGTCATAGGTATTGTAGGTAATTTGTATTTTTCAATGTCAGTAGCCCAAACTCCAATCCATTTTGCATCAGGGACGGTTAATTCTCTGAGATGTGCAGCATTTGCAGATCCAGATTTTATAACCATTGCAATATGTTCACCATATACATCACCATCAGTTAGAACTATGACAGGCAATCTCATTTCATCATGGAGTCTTTTTAATAAAGTTCTAGTTGAACGAGGGGCTTGTCCACCAGTGTTAATAATTATGGATTTAAATTTTTTATCAATTTGTTCTTCAACGAATCTTGTAAAAAGACCACCCTTTTCTATAGCAATTACAATTTCAGCACTAGTATCAACTAATTCAGCAGTAGTCAAACTAGGACCAATGGAATATCCATCAGGATGATTTGACAGATTCATGGATTTTCCCTCATATCCAGGAATAGTATATTCAATATTCAAGTCACCAAAAATTGAACTTCTCTCTTCAGGAAATATGTGAAAATCTTCGCGAGGTTTAGATGTTACAGCCTCTAAATCCACAATAATATTATCAGATTCTGATTGATCTTCAAATTCAATAGCAAATGCTTGTGATGAATAATATACATCTCTTAAAGTAGATGATTTTTTCTCTTGGGTTAATCTATTTGCAAAAAATGCTAGCCACATTAATTGTGTAAAAGATCTCAATTGGGAAGAATTTCTTGCACTTCTTAAAGCAGCATTATTGCCAAGAATATACTGTCTAAGTTTTTTATCATAAACAATATTACTTACAGATCTGCTAGGTATTGAAAATTTTGGAAATTGACCATTATCTAAATCCTCATATATTTTTGCACCATGACTTTTTAACATCTCAAGAATGTTTTTCTGCTTTTTTTCAGCTTTTTTGCTTCGTTCTTTTGATTTACTAGTTTTCAATTGTATTTTCCTCTTTTACTGGTTTAGATTCGATTGCATTTTCCTCTTGTAATATTTTTTTGTAATTAGGTTCTTTTTTCTTACCTGCAAGTTCTGTACAAAATTCAGCAATAAGAGGAATGTATTTTGCATAAAGATTTGCCCGTTTTTTTGCCATTTCAGCTTGTCCTCTTTTTGACATGTATGCAGCTAATTTTCTTGACAAGTATTGTAATGCCAATCTTAGTTCTCTTTCTATTTCAGGTCGATCAGCAACATTTTCTTTTCCTGCAGTTTTATACGGAATTCTAGTAGAACAAATATGAGACACAATAATGAAAGGAGGTTCACCTTTTATTTTGTATCTTCCCCAATCAGTATCATTTGAGACTTTGAGTACAACGTCACTACCTTCATCATAGAGTAATGGGATTCTATTTGCATATCTGTAAACATGTGGTCCACCAGTTTTAATTTCGCCACCATACGCAATTCCCATTTCAATTATGAAAGGAAATCCAGAATAAGCAGAAGCAGGACGTTGGACCACAGCAACAAAATCAGGATTAAAAAATTTACGGATTCCTTTTTCTAAAGGTTCCTCGCCTAGTGGTGCAAGGCAACTTGGATCGGGAGCAAGAAAATCTTCAAATTTTTGAAGGGAGTCACTGAGATTTACTAATTCTTGATTTGTCATAGTACCCATTCGTTTTTCGGGTTTGAATCTTGCAAATTCTGCAAATTTGATTGCAGTTGTAGGGCCAATACGTTGAAATCTTTTAGTAAGAAATGTAGTAAGAGGTTCTCCTTGAACAGTATTTGTTAATTGTTTGTAATATTGACTGTCAGGATTCATTTCAACTGATTTTGATTGCGAATCTCCAAAATCCCAGTAAAAAAGTTTTTTGTTAGGCATATCAATATCTTCAATTTTAATTTTGTTTAGTTTCTCAAAATCCATTTTTAGAAATGACATCAAAGCTATCACTACTCTAACTTGACGTGGAAGTGTTTTCCATTTTTTCTTTGCTTTTTCCATGATTGCAGTAAAACCAAGATTTTTTTTAGACAAACCCAAATCTTTTCTAACTTTTTCAATCATAGCATCATCAATAGTTGGAATTTCAAATTGTGATTCAACTATCATCCTTCGTATTCTTTCTACATCAATACCATGTGGATGTGGTCTAATTATTGTTGGAGGGGAAGGCATATTCTTTACAAATCGTGGATGAGAAAATTTTTGCCCTTTAGAATCGTCGAAGGTTATTGATGCATATGGAGTAATCAAAGAAGTTTCATATACATAATCTCTAATTTTATTTCCTGCTTTTGAGTAATCGCCTTCCAAACAGATACTGACAGAGAGTCCTTTTTTAGAAACTTCTTTTGTGGTGTGTTTTAAAATAACAGGTTTATTTTTTTGAATATCAAGTAATAGTTCAAACATATTTTGGGTTTTTCCATCTACAGAGCTTTTTACAATTACTGGTTTGTTGGTAGTAATTTGTCCATACAAGATTGCCATAGTTGCACCAAGACCAAATACACCTCTAGCTTGTTTGAGTCCAAATTTTGAACCATATAATACAGTTCCAAAGGCAAGCGGAATATGTTCGGCGTCTATTCCAGGACCGTTATCCTTTACAGTTAAAATATATGGTTTTGGATCAGATTTCTCAGGGTCAACTGCCTTAATTGTTAGATGAACATCAGGTAAGATTCCTTTTTGATCACATGCATCTAATGAGTTTTCGACGAATTCTCTAACAGCTGTGTAAAGTGAACGCGTAGGGTTACTAAATCCAGCTAAATCACGATTACTGTAAAAAAATTCACTAGGAGATATTTGATTAAATTTTTCCTTAATAGAAGACATCTTGATCTTCCCACAATTTCATTTTTTCTTGTTTTTCTTTTCGATTTGCAGCTTCCAATTTAGTATAAACCGCACCATGCATACTTCCGTTTGAGATGGATGATATCGCATCAACAGCTAATCGTAATTTACTTGCATCTCCAATAATTGAAACAGTTTTTCCATAAACTGAGATATGAGTTCCACTAAGATTTTCCATGTTTCGTCTAGCTCTACCGCCTTCTCCGATAATTCTCCCTTTTATCCTTTCAACATTTGCATTAGACTTTCCAGCAAATTCCCTAAGATCTATTATGTGTAATGCATTTTCACCCTTTAACAAAGTCAGAGCATTTTCAGGTGAAAATCCTCTACCAATTGCAGTGACAATCTCCATTGCTTTGAAGGGTTGAATTTTTTCAACATCTCCTTTGGATTTAATAAGAACTTCTCCAGTATCACCATCAATATCCAAAGAGATATAACATAAATTCTCAATTTTTGATTTTACATTTCCTGATTTTCCAATCAAAACAGCAATTCGGTCATTGGGAATACGAATTAATTTTTCAAAACTCATTTTACAATGTCCTCAAATATAGTATTTGGATCTTCAACAGGGATTCCTCTTTTATTGAAGAATCTTGTAATGTTATTAATATCTCTTTTAAGGAATTCTTGAGCGTTAGGATGTCTAAGATCAACAGCAGATCCTAAATCAAAAACCACCAATCCGTTGTCAGTTTTGAAAATATTATATTCGGAATAATCACCGTGGACCAGTTTTGCCTTATGATATAGATCTTGGATAATTGAAATTGCTTGATCATAGTCATTCTTAGTTATTTGTGAATCTAACAAAGTTTTGCAAGGAGTTCCATTTTCACCTACAAAATCCATAGCAAGTACATTATTTGTGATATATCTGGGATTAGGCACAGGAATTCCAGCATCATGGCATTGAGATAAATTACGAAATTCTTTTTTTGCCCATAGGTATACTAGGTTTTTTGTACCTTTTTTTAGATTTGAAAATCTTGGATCTCCAAGAATATATGGTTCACGTTTTTTAAAATTTGAAGTACTTACCAAATAAATTTTCAAGGCAACATTCACATTATTGTCATCAACACCCCAAAAAAGAACAGACTCCTTTCCGGCACTTACAGATCCGTTAACATATGCAATGATATGATCAGTGATCATTTTGTAAAGAGTCATGACAGTAGGTTTGTCCAAAACTTCATTGACAACTTTTCCTTTTTTGAATCCATCTTCCAAATGTTTTCGTTTAGATTTTGAAATTAGTTTATTGTCAATTTTAGATTCTAGTTTCTTACTAAGTATATCAGTCATAGAAAAGTTTTGCTCCGATTATATAAAATAAATTTCTTTTGAAATAAAAAAGAACATGCAAAGTAAGTAAGATTAAACAACATTTTACATTTTAAAGACAATTAGAAAAGGAATGCCAGAAATTAATTTAACTCCATTCTCAGAACCAACGCCTAATTCTATGGATAGAGAAACAGTTTCTTTTCCAACCATGTTAATAATTGAGGATTTTTTTAACAATGTTGTTGCTTCTTCTTTTTCAATTAATTTTTCACCATAATAGGTTTCACTGATATTCATGTTTAACTCATCTTGAATTATTTTTTTTCCCAGTAGCTCAGCATCACAGATATTGAGCATCGTATTTTTTTGATAGTCTGTTACTCGTACTGAAAATTGCATTATGCATATTTACCTTTCAAAGTAGATTTTGCACCACATGCTTCACAGATTAAAAATGATATGCGATTTTCTTTAAGGATTTTTGTGTCAGGGCTCTTACATGTAGGGCATTCAAGATAATCTTTCACATAAATTTGAAACAATCTTGTAAAATCATCCGGAGCTCGTCTTCCAATAAACATTGCCTTATCTCCAAGTCTTTCTGCAGGAACAGCAAACTCTTTTGAGAGATATTGGAGAACTTTTTCTGGATCTCTACGAAGAACCTTGGGAAATTCTGAAAAATTACGCAAGAAAGTCTTTTGACCTTCCCACATTACATCTACAATAGGAAGCTCAAATCTAGTTGAAGTGTCATTATCAACGTCACCTAATTTATCTTGGATACGTTTGAGTAGACTTTCATATTCTGTTTTGGTCACTGAAAATTAGTATAGACTATACCCTATATTGGTTTTGAAAAAGAGGAATCGTGTGGATTTTTGTTGTAAGTTATTCCATCTTTCCTATTCGGAAAACATTAGTTCCACATTTAGGACAGATGCCTTTTACAGCAGGACGTCCGTTCTTTAGTTTAGTTTCTTGAGGATCTTTAATATCCCTTTTAGCTCTGCATTTTACGCAATATGCTTCAACCATTCTAAAATTTGTCAAACTTAGTGGTATTTAGGAAGAGGCTGTGAAAATTATTTAACTATAGACTGGATGTACGTAAATTTTTTTAGGCATCAAAAATCAATAATTCATAAAAATTTCAATAAATATAAATTTCTTTTAAAAAATTGCAGCCGTAGTTAGACAATAACAGATTTATTCCAAAATTAATTTAACAAGTGATAATTCCTTAAAATATTATAAATTATAAACTCGTCAATTATCAAGTCATCAATGGCATCAAAAAAAGGAATAGCAATAACAGCAATAATTTTAGCTGCGATCACAGGTGCAAGTTTTCTATTATGGATGATTCCCCAAGATAATGAAACAACATTCGTGGTATCAGATTATGGTGAATATCTTAATGGAGTAAAAAATATTCATGAAGTTTTACAAGAATCAATGGATATTGAATACCAAAATCTTCGCACTGGAGAAATCTCTCCTGATGATTATATTGCAATAACAGAAGTGACATCATCACAAGTGACTTCACAAATAAGTGAATTTGTTACATCAAAACCTCCTGAAGAATGGCAAAATAGTTACATTAACTATATGGATGCAATGAAAAAATTTAACTCGTATATCATTGAAACCAAGGTTTTAGCCAATTTAATTAAAAAAGAAAGTACAGAAACAGAAAGAATAGAAGTTATACAAAAAATAGATTCACTAAAAGAAGAATCTCTAGAATTTATCAAAATTTCTGATGAATTAAGACCTAATTAGCCTCAATACCGAATTTTACTAATCATAGTTGTTGGAAATCATTAAAAAGCAATCTTACATTAATAATTAGAATGTCTCAACGAAGTGGCAAAGTAGAAAAAGATGTTAATGCCTCTACATCTAACAAATTACTAGTCATTTGTATTGATAGAGATAATGACGTAGGAGAAAAGGCCGGAATTATTACACCAGTAATAGGCAGAGATGCATGTATAGAGGCAGCGCAGAGATTAGCTTTAGAAGATCCTGAAGATGCAGATTCAAATTCTATTTTTTCAGCAATTAAAACATATGAAGATTTGATAAGTAAAGGATATCAAGTTGAGGTAGTAACAGTTGCAGGGGTTAAGGATAGAGGAGTTCAAGCTGATGAAAAAATTCTTGTTGAAACAAAAAAAGTTTTGGAACAATTTTCTGCGAATGGTGCAGTCATAGTTTCTGATGGAGAAGATGATGAAAGTGTCATCCCAGTAATTCAAAATGTACTACCAGTTGTATCAGTACAAAGAGTTGTAATGAAAGTAAGTAGAAGTGTAGAATATTCTTATGCAGTTTTTGGAAAATATCTAAAAATGATTGCGTATGATTCAAAATATTCAAAATTTTTTTTAGGAGTTCCAGGAATTCTTTTGTTGATTGGCGGAATTGCAACAGTATTTGAGCTTACTTCACAAATATTTGCAGTTCTTGTAAGTATTTTGGGAGGAGCATTTTTAATTAGAGCATTTGACATTGATAGAGCATGGTCTAGTTGGTCAAAGCCAACCCCTATGGGTTTTATCAGAATGTTTACAATGGTTGCAGGGATATTACTAATTCTTTCCTCAGTACCAGCAGGGTTCAGTACAGTAGATTCAGAATTAATTGAATCAGATATTGAATTAATTGTAAAAATTACAAATAAGGTAATTATCGGTCAATTTGTACTAGGCGCATTACCAATTTTATGGATTGGTATGGGTGCAATATTTGCGGGAACATTACTTAGTAATTGGATTGGTGGAATTCCAAGACAAATAAGCGATATTTTGAGAATTATTGTTTTAGCAGCACTTTATCCCACCATAGTACAATTTAGCAATATAATGATTTATGATGAAAGTTCATTTACTTTGATTCCTCCTCTGTTGGGGGGGCTAGCTGCAACATTGATTTCAGCCACAATACTGTTTAAAAAATACAGAAAACAAAAAGATCAAGAGATGATTTCAGACTAAATTCAGGCTTGTTTTATGCTAAAAATGAGTTTTTAAAAAACACTGATATCTTCAGTTAATATTTATCGTGATAGGTGACAAGAAGTTAGTAAAATAAAAGAAGTAATCTTTCAGATATCAGGTCTTTACAAGATTTATGGTAAGAGATTAGAAAATGAAATCCAAAATGGTGACATTCCAAATCATGTTGCTTTAATTTTAGATGGGAATAGAAGATGGGCCAAACGACATCTTACAATGCCAAAAAAAGGGCATTGGAAAGGAGCAGATGCTGTAGAAAATCTTCTTGATTGGTGTGAAGAATTTGATATTAAAATTATAACATTATACGCACTGTCAGCAGAGAATTTAGATAGAAAAGATGACGAGTTAGAATATCTCTACGAATTGATTCGTATGAGATTAGAGAAATTATACAATGATCCTAGAATTCATAGAAATAAAATGAGAGTTAAAGCTATTGGAAGAATTGAATTATTACCAAATTCTATTAAAGATATTTTAAAGAAATTAGATGATGCTACAAAAAATTATAACAATCATTTTCTAAATATCGCATTAGCGTACGGTGGACAGTATGAATTAGTAGATGCGGTAAAGAAAATAGGAGAAAAAATTAAAGATGGATCTCTAAATATTAATGACATTGACAAAAAAGAAATTGAATCAAATCTTTACACATCACATTTACCACAATCATCACCAGATATGATTTTACGTACATCTGGAGAGAAAAGATTAAGTGGTTTCCTCATGTGGCAAAGCGTATACAGTGAATTAGTCTTTATGGATATTTTTTGGCCAGAATTTAGAAAAATTGATTTGATGAGAGCAATCAGAACTTTTCAAGAAAGAAAAAGAAGGTTAGGAAAATGATCGAAGAGACTTCTGCAGGAATTGTCTTATTTAGAAAAGAAAATTCAAAGATTTTATTTTTACTCTTACACTATCCATCTGGACATTGGGATTTTGTAAAAGGGAAAATGGAGAAAGGAGAATCGACTCATCAAACTGCAATTAGAGAAACAAAAGAAGAGACAGGGATTACAGATATCACGTTTTTAGAAAATTTTGAAGAATGGATTGAATATAATTTTCAATACAAAGGAGAATTAGTTCATAAGAAAGTTGTATTTTTCTTGGCTGAAACAAAAACTAAAGAAATTAAAATTTCACACGAACATCTAGATTTCACTTGGAAAGATTATAACACATCAATGGAAAAAACTACATTTGATAACGCAAAAACAGTATTAACAAGGGCACAAATTTTACTTGGAAATACTTTGTAGATGTAATTCTTTTGCCGTATTAACTGAATTTTTAGCATTTAGAATTGTCCTACCTACAATAAGATAATTTGTTCCAGATGAAATTACTTCATTTGCATTTCCACCTTGAGTACCAACACCAGGGGAAAAGATACTGAGTTTTTTTCCTGCTTTTTGAGAACAGTATTGAATGATTTTGGGGAAAGTAGCTCCCACTACAATACCATCAGCTTTGGAGGCAAGAGCCCAATCCAAAAATAATTGATACAATTGCTGTTTTTTTTCTAGGTTTACTTTGAGATCATAGGATAATCTAGCTTCAGGGGCACTCATATGACATAAAGTGATAACACCTTTTTCATTTTTATGAGCAGATTTTACCAAATTTTTCAGACTATCAAGACCCATGATTGGATTTGCAATTACTGCATCAAACCCTAAATTCCACAGATGCTCTGTTGTCACCCTATTGGTATTACCAATATCATTGAGTTTGATATCGGCAATTGTTTGTAAACCATATCTATGAGCGATTTTATTGATTTTGAGAATTTCTTTACCACTTAAAGGAAGAAGTAAGTGAAAATTTAATTTTATTCCACATAGAAAAGAATGTAATTTTTTGATATTTTGTATAG
>JAOTUX010000013.1 GCA_029863665.1 Candidatus Nitrosopumilus sp. | reverse complement strand
CGTGTCCAAATGCATTTGGAACGACAGTAAAAATTGTAAAGACACTCACAATCAGAAATGATAATGCGAATTTATTGTACAACACAAAAATTGTATTAATTCCATATTTAAAGATGATATAGGATTCTATGCGTGGGAATTTTTTGTGGTAAAATAGAGTACAATTTTTATTTATGATTTACATGGACAGAGATATGAAATTTCTACTTGTTTTGTTGTTAATTCCATTATTTATTATTCCAGCATTTGCAGAGTCACAGGTATTACCTACAGAAAAAGGAACACTTGATGTAAAATTAACATATGATGCAATTGAACCAAACACCTTAACTAAAATAAATATCGATTTTATCAATCCTCAAACACAAAAGATTCAAGAACATATTGATTACACCATTTCTGTTTCAAAAGATGGTGAAACTGTTTTTGCAATGGACAGGTTAACTCACACATCATTAGGTTCTGTAAAAATTCCAATTGAATTTAATCTTGGCGAAGGCGTATATTCTATGAACTTTAATGTGGAAGGAATTTTATTTCAACCAATCCCACCAGAAACAGTTTCTTTTGATATTCTAGTAGGAGAAGCTCATGCTCAACCAACAACACCTCCACCAGATAATGCAGAGAATGGAGGATGTCTAATTGCAACTGCAACGTTTGGATCTGAATTGGCACCACAAGTTCAACAACTAAGAGAGTTAAGAGATAATATAATTCTAAAAACAAATTCAGGAATTGCGTTTATGACTACTTTTAACCAATTTTACTATTCATTTTCGCCAACCGTGTCTGATTTGGAAAGAGAACAACCAATATTAAAAGAAATTATGAAAGTATTATTAACTCCAATGTTATCATCATTATCTTTACTGAATTACGTAGATATTGACTCAGAGCAAGAGATGTTAGGATATGGAATATCCGTAGTCTTGTTAAACATTGGAATGTATATCGGAATTCCCTTATTTGGAATTCTAAAGTTATCCCAATATAGAAGAAATTAAATTCTAGGTCTGGAATTTCTAGAGAGGTTTTTATGTATCCAGACAAGTAATCAATCTAATGAAGACTAAAGCAATTAGTTCTTTCTTCGTATTATTTGCTCTTGTAGCAGGAATCGGTGCACTAGCACCAGCTGCAGCTGCAGATCATCCAGAAGTTACAATCGTACCAGCAGCAGGCTCTAGCGTACCAGGCTGTGAGGAGACTGAGGACGGATGTTACATTCCAAGTACTGCGACAGTCGATGTTGGCGGAGTTGTGATATTCTCAAACACAGACAATGGAATACACACATACACGTCAGGATCTTTGTCAGATGACGATGCAGGTTCCGAGTTTGATACCGGAATGTTGCAACCAGATCAATCATATGAGTACACTCCAGAGAATGTAGGTGAATTCCCTTACTTCTGTATGCTCCATCCTTGGATGCAAGGAGTGCTCATAGTACAAGAAGTAGAAGCTGAAGACGATCAAATGGACGATCATGGTGACGACAAAGGTGTCGATATGCAAACGTCAGAAGGTGATGCAACCGCTACCGGAATGTTATCTGATGGTACAATGGTTTCAGTATGGACTTCAACACCAACTGCAGGTGAGATGATGGAAATTTCCATTGTATTTGAAGGTGCAGAACATGTAAACCATGACATTATGGTTACACAAAACGGTGAAGAAGTATTGAACGATGAAGGTGCACATCATCATGATGGCACAGGTATGCATACAACAGCAACACTTAGTTCTTCTGACCCAGTAGACATCAACATTACCTTCCAAGGTTATGGTGTTGATGATCCTAAAACAGGACCAATTGGTGATGAAGTAGTATTCTCAAATGTTGTCCCAGAATTTGGAACAATTGCAATGATGGTACTAGCTGTTGCAATCATAAGCATCGTTGCAGTAACTGCAAAATCTAGAGTTGTTCCAAGATTTTAGGAATTTCTCTTTTCTATTTTCTTTTTATTAAAGCAATTATTGCTAAGACTATAGCTGCTGTTGCGATTGACAATCCAAATATTGCAAAGTCATAAGCAATTCCATCATTAGATTGTATAGAAGTTTCACCAGATTTTAGGTTTGAAATATCTTTCTGAAGAGAGGAGATGGCATTTTTTAGAGCAGCTACATCCGCAGTCCCTTCACTACTAGAAGGAGGAAAATCTAAGATAGCAGTAGGTTCTACATCTTCAACTGGAATTTTTACATCAATTGGAGTTCCATTAATTTTTCCTTTTAGTTCTATAGTGTATGTTCCTGTTTTAGTAGGAATTATTGGAGAAAAATAGTATCCTGGTCTTGGATCAGAGTTAACATTAATTTTTTTAGATGCACCTCCAAACATTACAGTAGCATCAACGCTTTTGAAAACACTAGTAATTCCAGTAAATTTTCCTTCATTTTCTCCACGTTCAATAATTTTTAGGACAAGATCGTTTCTAATACCTACAACAGGGGGTTCAATTCCCCATCCGGCTTCAATCTCATATTGTTCTACGTGAACTGTTGTGTGTGCAAAAGATGGCGTAATCATCCCAACTGAAAATATTAATCCAATAATTCCAAAAAGTGCTATGTTCACTACAATCATTTCATCATTACACATTATTATCTTTACGTGAATTGGTACAAAGACCGAATCTATGAAAACTGTTTAAATTATCAATAATGACTTGAAGATCAAATGCAGAAATTTCTTATTGCGATATTGATTTTATCATTTATTTCAATCCCATTTGCAGATGCACATCCTTTTACAGAAAAAACCATTCCAAGTTTTACATCCAATGCTTCTGTTGGTACTACAGAAGTAATTGTATTTTTTTCTGAACCAGTTGACATAGATTTTAGTGAACTGAAAATATTTGATAATAATGGAAATCAGATTGATAACAAAGATACAAGTTACTATGAAAATGAATTATCTTTAATTATTACAACTCCTCCACTAGAAGATGGGGTATATACAGCATCAACCAAAGTTCTCTCTAAAGTCGACGGACATCTTGTTCCAGATGCATTCTTGTTTGCAGTAGGAAATGCCATAATTGATACTCCGTTAGATGAAGGGCCAACAGAACTTGTATTTTTGCCTGAAGCTGGAGCAAGATTTCCAGGACTTGTAGGTCAAACAATTGTTTTAGGGGCAGTAATCGCATCTCTCATAATTTGGGGAACACAAAACAAGCAGATAATCAAAGAAGAATTAGAAAAAATAGAAAATATCCATCATGGGAAATTTATGTCAGTCACAGGAATTGGATTGATACTTGTTTTTGTGTCTGATATTTTGATGATTGCAATTCAGACAGTCAGATTAGAAGCATCCCCAATTGATGTTGTTCAAACATACTTTGGAATGATTTGGCTTGCAAGGATGATCATTACAATAGTTTTGTTAGGAATTTGGTTTGGAATGGATAGAAGGAAATCATTATCAAGAAAAAATCAAATTCCAATGCTTGTAGTATCTTTGGTATTGATTGCAACCACAAGTATGATTGGACATGGTGCAGCAAGTGAAGAGATGGGTGCGCTTGTATTAGATTACATACACAATTTAGTTGCAGCAGTTTGGATAGGAGGAATTTTCTATTTTGTTTTCACATTACTTCCAACATTTTCTGTACTAAAAGAAAAAAGTAGAGAAAAGATGAGTTTGGTTTTAATTCCAAGATTCTCAATTGCATTTATCATTTCAATTGGAATTGTAATAATTACAGGGCCAACGTTGATGTGGTTCTTAGAAAGTGATGTAGAATTAATTTCAGAATCAGTATTTGGTCAACTAATTATTCTCAAAATCATAATTGCAGTAATAATGGTTGGTTTAGGAGGATTTTTCCAGTTCAAAGTACAAAAAAATGCAGAAAGAAATTTTTCATCAGGAAAGATTTTTGTTCACAAAAAACTAAAGAGATCACTTAAAGTTGATGCAGTGCTAGGGATAATTCTTTTGGGAATTGTTGCCTTACTAACTAATGGAACATTACCTGCAGGTGAAATTCAAAAAGTTGATGCTCAAGAAACCATTTATGGTTTTAAGACTATAGAGTTTACAGAAAATACAAAATTTGATATTAATATATCACCATTTTCAAGTGGTACAAATACAATTCTTGTAAAAATAAGTGATTTTGATGGTAAACCTCTCTACGACTCAAATCAACTTAAAGTAAAGGTCTCAAATCCATCAAAAAATATTTCTCCAATTGAAATTCCAATGGAAATTACAAAACCGGAAGAAGATAAACCGATTCAATTCCAAGGAGAGTTAACATTTGGGTTTTCAGGTGAATGGTTAATAGAAATCGAAGCTCAAAGAACTGAAAATGCAAATGAATCCAAGTTATTGAATTTACTTGTTAAACCAAGACTGGAAAACATTCAAACACAGATTATTGAATATGAACTACCAGAAGATGCCAAACCATTATTTCCCATATATGATGGAAGAGGTTCAATTTGGATAAGTGATGCATCTGCTCCACGGTTATGGGAATTTACACTTGATACACAAGAATTTACATCATATTCATTTGATGGACTAGGTACAACATTTCTAACACAAGATAACAAAGGAAGAATTTGGTTTACAGATACTCCTAGAAATCAAATTGGGTTTATTGATCCTCAAACCAAAGTAATTACAACCAAAGTAATTCCAAAACTAGATCCTGTAATTTCAGAAAATACTCCACTTTCCATTCAAGCAGACTTTGATGGAAATATTTGGATTACCATTGTCAATAAAGATAGAATTGTAAAGTATTCTCCAGAACTTGACGAGTTTAAAGAAATTGTATTGCCAGAAAGGGAATCATTGCCATTTTCATTGGCAATAGATGATGATGGAAAGATATGGTTTACAACAACAGGTGCAGGAAAAATTGGATACATTGATCCTAAAGATAATCAGATAACTCAGTTTTCAAGTGAACCTCCACTACTGAGTCCTGAGGCATTACTTTTTGACGATATTGGGAATTTATGGATTGCAGAACATACAGGCTTGGCAATCACCAAATTTAACCCAGTTTTAGAGACATTTGAGAAAATTTCAATTCAAAATGAGGATGCATTGCCATTTGGGATGACATTTGATAGATATGGAAATGTTTGGTTTGCACAGCATACAGTAGATAGCATAGGAGCTTATGATCCAGACAACAATAATTTAATTGAAATTCCAATTCCAACTGAAACAACTTTTGTTCAATTTATGACATCAGATGGAAATGACAATATTTGGTTTGTTGAACAACAATCAAACAAGATTGGAACTATTAAGATGACAGAGATTCCGGTAATTACTTCACAAATTCAACCATCAAATGATTCTGAAATAAAATACACAGAACTTGCATCACCACTAATTGCATTAGGAGTTATTGCAACATCATTATTTTATGTAAAAAGTATTCATGATAAAAGAAGATTAAATTCTCTGATTAATTCTTAGATAGCAGTCCGGATGATTTTATTCCCATAGTTCCTGCAAGCAAACCAATAGCCAATAATACAATGGTTCCAGCAGGAGTAATATCAAAAATATATGAAATTAGAATTCCTGCCACTACTGAGAAAATAGAAAAGCTAATAGAAATTATTGCAGTTTGTTTGAAACCTTTTCCATACATTATTGCAGAAACATTAGGAATTACAAACAGAGCTGAAATCAATAATACACCAACAAGTTGAATTGAAGTAACTACGGTTATTCCTGCCATAAACACAATCAAATAATTTATTTTTTCTACAGGAATTCCGCTTACTTTGGCTTGTTCTTCATTAAATGTAGAATAAAGAATCTGTCTATACAGCAATAAAATTACAATCAGAATTACTCCAGTTAGTGATAAAATCAAAATAGTATCATCTATACTAACAAGAAGAATACTTCCAAACAGAAAACTAAAGATATCTATTGTGAACCCACCTGATAATCCAATTATTACAAGCCCAACAGCTATGCCTGAAGATAATAATACTGCAATTGATGCATCTCCAGATATATTGTATCTATCCTTGATTTTTGTAATAATTAGTGCACTAGCTATTGAAACACCATAAGCAGTCCATAATGGATAAACACCAGCCAGCAAACCTAATGCAATTCCACCAAATGACGAATGTGCTATGGCATCACCAAATAGTGAATAACGTCTCAAAACCAAGAATAAGCCAACAATTGAACAAAGAATTGCTATAGCAATTCCAGAGATTAATGCCCTATGCATAAAACTAAAAGTTAGAATTTCAAGAGACATGATTAATGATGATGCATATGTTCCTGCATTGAAGCTTCAGAATATTGTTTAACAAGTTCATCATCAGAGAAGAATTTTTCAGACTTGCCATGGAAAAATAACGTTCTGTTAAGGCATGCAACATGATTTGCAAGTTGATTTACTGCATCCAAATCATGGGAAGACCAGATTATTGTTATTTTTTGTTTAGAGTTTAGCTCACGAAGTATACTATAAAATAATTCTATACTTTGTTGATCAATTCCAGTAACAGGTTCATCAAGAATTAAGATTTTTGGATTATTTACTAAAGCTTTTGCAATAAAAACTCGTTGTTGTTGTCCTCCAGATAATTCACCAATTCTTCTATTGCTTAATTCGTGTATCCATAATTGTTGTAAAATTTCATCAATTTTATTTTCATCAGATTCATTTCTTAGTCCCATTCTTATAACATCATTTACTGTAACTGGAAAATTTTTTTCAAATATTGGTTTTTGTGGAACGTATCCAATCTCTTTAAGATAATCTTTTGATTTTCTAATATCATGATCAAAAAATTTGATATTTCCTTTGTATTTTGTATTAAGTCCAAGCATTGAAGCAAAAAGAGTAGATTTGCCCGCACCGTTAGGACCAATTATGCCTAGAAAATCACCTTCGTCGACATTAAAACTAACATTATCAAGTGCCTTGACGTCGGGATATTGAACTGTTAGGTTACTGATTTCAACAATTTTCAACATAGTGCCTCCTTTAGGTTTTCAAGATTTTTAGTCATTTGTGAAATGTATGTACCTTCAGAAATAACTTCAAGTGGAGATAACACCAAAACCTTTCCATTTATCTCATTTGCAATAATTTGAGAAGTTTTAGGATTAACAGATTCTTCGCTAAAAATTATGTTGATATTTAATTCTCTGGCTGTTGAAATTATATTTTCTAATGTTTTTGCCGTAGCTTCACCATGAGGATCATTTGAAGAGATAATTGTATGTTGATTTAGATCATATTCTTCTGCAAAATATGAAAAAGCATCATGAAATGCGATAAAATCACTTGTACAAGATGAAAGTTCATTTCGAATTTTTAAATCAAGTAAATCTAATTGTTCAAGATATTCTTCCGCGTTAGATTGATAGTATTTCTGATTTTTGGGATCAGAATTTGAAAATGCATTTGCAATATTTTGTACTTGAATTTTTGCATATACAGGATTTAACCAGATATGAGGATCTTCTATTTCATTATTATTTTCGTTATCAAGATTAATTAAAATTCCACTACTTGTATCAACAATGATTCCTTGAAAATTATTTTCCTCTAAATTATCAATCCAATTTTCAAAACCAATTCCATTAATAATTATTAGATCTGATACTTGCATTATTTGAACATCTTTGATGGTTGGTTCCCAATCATGTGGTTCAACTCCAATTGGAACAAGTAAAACAGCATCAACTTTTTCTTTTCCTATATTTTGAGAAAATTCATGAAGAGGGTAAAATGAAGAAATAACTTGTAATTTTGTAGTCTCTAAGGTTATGTTTCGTTGACTCGAATCTGAACTATAAACAGCAAATGATGCAACCGGGATTACTATGATAATTGCAATTATTGCTAATTTGCTATGATTATTCACGTTCAAAAATAGTTTAGATTATTAATAAATCTATAAAATTTTAATAACTTTAATTGCTAAACTTATAAGATAATTAATAACATTAGGCATATGCCAATTGTTTCAATCTCATTAAATGATGAAATTCTCTCAGAATTAGATAAGCTGCAATCCACTATGGGATTTTCAGGAAGATCTGAGGCCATAAGAGCAGGAATCAGGACGTTTGTATCTGAAGAAAAACAAAAATCAGATTTATCCGGAAAAATTCATGCCATACTTTTAGTGGTACACAATGATGAGTTTGATCATGTTGTTTCAGGGATTACTCATAACTTTGAAGATCTAATCACAACACATCTCCATAGCAAAATTGAGAAAGAAAAATGTATGGAACTTTTTGTTATAGATGGTGAAGCAGAAAAAATATCTACAATGACAAAAAATTTTCAAACAAACAAAAACATGGACACAGTAAAGCTTGTTGCATTTTAGACATCAAATCTAAATGAATTTCTTCGAGTTACGAAAATTATACTCATTGTTGAAATTATCAATATGAATAATGTAATTGTTCCAAATTCAGGTACCACAACAACTGTAAATTCAGTTTCTTGTCCAGTGTTTCTAATATTTTCAAATTTTATTATTGTAGGACCTGTTTGATCTTCATTAAATGTAAATTTTTCAAATTCACCACCAACTTGAGCTACTCCTGTTGTACGATAAATTTCACTTCCATTTTGTATAATTACAAATGTATAATCAGAATTTCGTAAGGGTGAACCAGTAGTTCCGTCACGAATGGTAAAAATAAAATTTGTGGCAATTCCTGGCTCTATTTGTATGGGATCCCATGAAAGGTTAACTTGAAAGTCCTCACTTTTTGTATATGCAGTTAAAGGGAATTCTATATTTTCAGTAGTAGATAGTGTAAATGAAATAGTATCAGGTAATGGTTCATCCAATTTTTTCATTTCATTTTTCAAATATCTCAAATGATCTTGTAACAAAATAAAATGAACGATTCTTTCATCTTCTTCTGTATAATCATCAATTGACACTGAAGCCTTGAATAATTCAATTCCATTTACATAACCTGAATAACCAGGAGACAGAAATTCAGAAAAGTCTTTGGGAAAATGAACTTCTTCATGAACTACAGGTACATGAGACATTTGTTTTTCTCTCCAATCAAAGGGCATCTCAAATGTTATCTCTTTAGTCTCAGAATTGTATTGAAAATTTGAAATTTTATCAAAATATGATTTTACACGAAATTCCACATCATGGTTTTCAGAATCTTTTTGAATAAAAGAGATAGTTTCAATTAGAGTCAAATCAGCATTATACGTACCAGAATTATCTACAATGTTAGTAGGATCATCAATTGTTCTTATTTCAATCTCAAAATTATACAAACCACCTGAATCAAATAATGGTCCTGTAATTTCAATAGGATTTGATTCAGTTCCGTGCCATGCACCAAGTAGAGAATCCTGTTGGCCATTAATTGTAACTTCATCTTGTTGGGTTGGTATCACATTGATTGATAAAATTCCATCTTCTGCAAAGAAATAATTTCTGAAAATAATTTCATTCTCATGAAATAAACCAATTAGGAACGTTACATTTTTTACATTTTCATTTGTTTTATCTTCAGTTGCAGTAATAGTGATTTGTTCTTGATCATTCTCAAAATACATTGGCATTTCAACTGAGATTGAAATATCCTTTCCTTGAATATCTATTGAAGATATTGCATCGATTCCTAATCCATGTCCATAAACACTACTTGCTGGAAATAACAAACAAGCAATCAAGGTAAATATTACTAGTTTTTTGAGTGACAATATCATTTTACTTCAAAGAGGGTTATTTTACTGTCAGCAATTCTTCGACTTTGTGAATCAAATCAGTCATAGTGATTGCTTCCAGAATTGGCTGAAGTTCGTTTGGATCCTTGGCACCAAGGGCAGATAATGAGTATATGTAATCAACCGTAGGGATGTCAGTAGTAAGATAGTATTGTTCTAAGACATGATCTAAGGTATGAGGTTCAACAACTTGAGGCAATGCCTGTGAAATGATTTTCTTTTTCCATAATTTAACTAATTTTTCCCAATGCTCTAATGAGACACTCTCATCAATTTCAGGTATCATTTCAACTTCAGCTTGAATGTACATCTTCTCTTCAGTACCAATTTTTTCATGTATTGTAGAGATTTCTTGATGTCCCTCTACTGAAAGAGGATCATAGTTTGTAGGTTGTGGGATTGAAGGAGGAATAATTTTTTTAATTTTAAATGGATTTCTTCCTATTGTTTCAATATGTAGTTGTAATCCATCTAATCCAACATCTTCACATTTAGTAATTTTAGCGATGGTTCCTACCATTGTAGGAGAATTCCAACCATTGACAGAATTATTGGCATCAATCAAGCATACACCAAACTGACCATCACCTAACATGCAATCATCAACTAACTGCTTGTAACGAGGTTCAAAGATTCGAAGTGGAAGTTCCTGTCTGGGAAATAAAACTAAGTCTAAGGGAAAGATGGGAATTATTTTTGTTTGTGTCAACTAATCATGTTAAAATGTCTCTAGATATATGGAATACGGAATTAGAAGCCATTCTCATTTAGTATCATGCTTAGTAGAGCTGCACGAGTATGCTTTCCATATTCAGCTTGCTCAAAGTATTTGGCATTTTTTGTCTTATCTACGTCAGGTGAGATTTCATCTATTCTTGGAAGTGGATGTAAGATAATAGAATCATCTTTCATTTGTTTTAGTAAATCCAATCCAACAACATAACTTCCCTTTACCTTAAGGTATTCTTCTTCATCTGGAAAACGTTCTTTTTGAATTCTTGTTACATAAAGAACATCAAGATCATCAATATGTTCTTCAAGGTTAGTAGATTCTGTAAAGTCTAATCTCTTTTTAATTTCATAAATTGAATCATGTCTTATTCTAAGAGATTCAGGGGAAATTAGACGAACATCAACATCATAGTTTCCAAGTCCATATAACAATGAGTAAACAGTACGTCCATACTTTAGATCACCGATAATTCCAATTTTTAGACCATCAATCTTTTTCTTTTCTTTTTTGATTGTAAACAAATCTTGAATTGCCTGAGTGGGATGTTCTTCAGTTCCACTTCCTGCATTTATTACAGGTTTGTCTGAAATCTCAGCTGCAAATCTACTTGAACCATCTAGAGTATGTCGTAAAATCAAAATATCAGAATAAATTGACATTATTCGGACAGTGTCAGCAAGACTTTCACCCTTTTGTGCAGAAGAAGATAAAACATCAGCAATTCCTAATGAATTTCCACCTATTGATGCCATTGCTGCATCAAAACTAAGACGAGTTCTAGTACTTGGTTCATAAAATAGATATCCCAAAGTTTTTCCTTTACAAATTTCTCTTCTGTCTGAGGGATTTAGTTGCATTATCTTGTCAGTTGCGACAAAAATTTTTTCGATTTGTTCTTTGTTGTAATCCTTAATTGAAATGATATCATTTTGATAGAATTCGTTCATTCTTTCAATGATATATACAAGTGACTATACAAAGTATTCTGATGGAACAGTCTAACCTTATGGTTCGACGAATCAAGGAAGGTACTGTAATTGATCATATTGATGAAGGTAAGGGCCTTCAGGTACTTAATGCATTAAGAATTGATGGAGGGGATGGAGGATTGATTACTATAGCTTTGAATGTACCCAGCGGTAAATTTAAGAAAAAAGACATCATTAAGGTAGAAAACAAGTTCCTAAAAGATGATGACACAAACAAGCTTGCAGTCATTGCACCAAAAGCAACTATTAACATGATAAAAGATTACAAATTAGTTGAGAAACGAAGAGTTTCATTACCAAATGAGATAGACAGAATCTTTCGATGTTCAAATCCAGATTGTATAACAAATAGCACAGAATACATTGAATCTGTGATGGATGTGATTGACAAAGAGGGGAGAGTCCTCAAGTGTAGATATTGTGCAAGAGTTTTAGATGTAAACCAACTAAAATATAATTAAATAAAAAATCTAAAAATTTGAAAAAGATGTTGTTAGGGTTATTGTCCTAATATGATAAACATCATGACTATACCGTAGATTGCGATTGATTCAACCATACCTACGAAGATGAATACCTTAGACTGCAAAGCTGGATTCTCACTAATGACTGCAAGACCTGCTGCACCTACTTGACCAAGACCAATTCCTGCTCCGCCGGCTGCAATACCAAAGGCCAAACCAGCACCAAGGAGTTTCATTGAATCGCCACTAGATGCACCATCTTCTGCAAATGCAATTCCAGTAGAACCCAGAATTGAAACTGCTGATGCTGCCAAAAGTAACAAGACGATAGTTTTCATTTACGTTGTGGCTCCATTGGGTCCATATTTAAATCATGGTAAGGTTGTAGACTCAAATTTGATCTAATGTTTTCTTTTTGAAAGATGTTAGATCATCTTGAATAGATTTTACAAAATTATCATAGTCAGCATTTAGTTCTTTTTTAGAATTTTCAAGTAATTTTTTTATTTCTTCTTTTGCCATTATTTTCTACTTTCCATCTTTTCTTTCACTTTTTTTAACT
>JAOTUX010000233.1 GCA_029863665.1 Candidatus Nitrosopumilus sp. | reverse complement strand
CTATAAGGGCCAAATTTCCAATTTTTAAAGATAGTGAAAATAATCAACTTTTGACTGCACATATCAATACTTCACATGCATGTCCATTTAGCTGTCATTTTTGTTCAGAATCTTCCAAAGTAGTAGGCCAATTACTATCCTTCGACAATAAAAAAGAATTGTATAAATCATTAATACTTGAAAATTTATCATATGGTGCAGAATCTTTTTTCTTTGATGATTCTGTTCTTTGCGCAGGAGATATAAAAAAAATTCATACACTTCTAGATTCATTTATTGAATTAAAAAATTTATCATCATCAAATACTTCAAAATTAAATCAGGGCATTAAAAACAGATTAAACAAGTTGCAATGGGGAGCTCAATTTACTGTTGATTTTCTTGTGATTATTCACGATGCCCAAACGATAAAACAATTATTGATAAAAATGAAAAAAGCTGGTTGTAATTATATCTACATTGGTTTGGAAAGTTTATCCACTCAAGTTATTGATAAAGTTCAAAAAAACCTTCAACGTAAAGGAGATTGGCTAAATAAAGTCAGACAAGCACTGACTATGCTTCATGATGCAGAAATACGAGTAGGGACTTCTTTATTATTTGGATTGCCAGGAGAAACAATGGACAGTATAAATGAAACAATAGATAGAGTCAGTAATTTTATAAATCAGAATTTAATATACATTGCAAGTCCAAATATTGTAACATATCATCCAAACACTGAATTATCTATAATTGATGGAGTTGCCGGTTCATTAAATTATTTTAAATTACCTAATAAAGTAAGTCCACCTTATTCTTTTTTTGAAGAGGCATTTTCAGAATGGGTTCCAAAAAGAATTACTGAACAAATGATATGGCAAATTCATAATAAAACAAATTCTCTCTGGAAAGAGGGAAGAAACAATAATTTAATGAATCCAAGTTTGGAGAATTGATTATATGAAAGATTCATTTTATTCAAAAAAGAAAGAAGGACAAAGATTAGTACAATCAGAAAATTATCCTAAATCAATATCTGTATTTTTACATGATTCTAAAAAATTATATAAACAAATTCTACAATTCAAATCATATTCTCATATGATTGAAGCAGGTTGTATGAATATAGGTTTCGCATTAGATTGTGCAATAGATAAAAACATTTCATATTATGGAGTTGATCCAGTAAGTGATCTCATACAGGATTTTACTAATAGGTTAACATTGCTAAATAAATCAAAAAAAATCCATATAAAACTACTATGTGGAGATATCGTTCAAATAAAATCATTAATTAAAGAAGATTTAAAACAAATTTCTAAAGGAATTGTAATATTTCCATTTAATAGTTTTGGAAATCTCTCATCTCCAGAAGATGCTCTATTTGAAATTTCTAAATGTGGTTTAGATGTTGCAATATTCACTTATAATACAGATCTTTCTTCAACACAAATTCGATATAAGTACTACAAAAATTGTTCATTCAATAATTTGATACAAACTCAGGATGTGAAAGGCATCTTATTTTCGTCTGATGAAGGATTGCATTCGTATTCATACAATAAGAAATTTTTAACAGAATTATTAGAACAAAACGGTTTCGACGTCCAAGTAAGACACTTTGCCCAATTGGGAATCTTGTATATTGGGCATGTTGATAAAAGGGTTCATAATGAGTGAACAGATAAAATTTAAAATAAAAAATGAATCTAAGGAAAAATTACATGATCTAAAGATAGGATTTGCATGTTTTGAGAAAATAAAAGTACAAAAAAATAATGACTCTGTAGAAAAAATTCTAAATGAAGCAATTGAATTTGCTCAAAACAAATTTTCGGATTTACAGACAATAAATGACGATAATGTGGTCAAATCAATGAGAAATATTTTCTCTTCTATTGGTATTGATCCAACTAAAGAACGTCCTTCTGGGGAAGCGTTACTAAGAAGAATAATTTCGGGAAAAGGGGTATACCGAATTAATACTATTGTTGATGCAAATAATGCCGTATCTATTTTTACTGGTTTTCCATGTGGTGTTTATGATTTGTCCCAAATAGAAGGAGAGATAGAATTTACAGTAGGTACGGAACAAGAATTTTATGAAGGCATAGGTGGTAAATCTAATTCGGCAAAAAACAGGATTGTTACAAAAGATAACATATCGATATTTGGAAGTCCAGTTGCGGATTCAAAACGTACTAGCATAAATCCAAACACCACTAATTTATTAATGCTAATTTATTTTCCACATAATATTTCTGAAGAACTAACAAATACTAGCTTAAAAAAAGCAATTCACATAATTCATGAAGTATCCGGAGGAATCAATACTCAATCAGGCATATTTTTAACAAACTAGTTTCTTACATGTTCTTATTTTATTCGACAATACAAGATTCATTATGAATTAAGTTATCTAATCTAGGATATGACAATTAATTAATAAAATAATATTAATCGATTTTAGATAGATATTTTTTGTTTGTAATTATGTGTGTCCTACAAGAACAAAAAGTGAAATAATAAAAGAGATATTAAAAATGATGTTCAGTACCAGATTCTTCAATAGTCTCAGTTATTTTCATTGGTAATTTAAAAAATAGGGTATTATATCCTTGATTGAAACTAATTTCCAAAACTTACAGGGATTGACAAAACAGAAACTAGAAAAATACCAAGAAAAGTACTTGATGTGACACTAAACACATGAATAGAGTTTAAAACATTATTCCACATTTTATCCAGTTATGTTTACTTGGATGGTGATGCCACCAACTATTTGACCCTTTGAGTTTCTTTCTACAACATCAACGTTGTAACTTTCTCCAACTATTGCGTTTTTTGGCACTGCGATT
>JAOTUX010000232.1 GCA_029863665.1 Candidatus Nitrosopumilus sp. | reverse complement strand
CACCAATGATACAATCATCTCCACTGAAACCATCAACGCGATTACCAAAGTCTGAAGTTAGTATGAGGTCATGTCCATTAGTTCCTGAAATGGTGTCTCCTAAGGAACCATCTCTGTTATCTATTACATTATAGTTTCCACTTGAGATTAGCTCATCAATTGTCATATCATTGCAGAAAGTTTTTGGAATATCTTCACAGTTAACATGTGTGTTTACTCCAATCCCACCGTCACATGAATCATTGCCTGGTCCTCCATCTAGAGAATCATTTCCATCTTCACCCAATAATTCATCATTACCTTTACCTGCAAATATTGTATCATCGCCTAGGTCTCCTTCAATTTTGTCATTACCTGCTTGACCAAATATAATATCATTATTCATTCCAGCAAATATTGTATCATTCCCATTTCCTGCAATAATACAATCATCTCCTGCCTTTCCTTCTAGCTGGTCACCATTGTCTGAACCTAAGATTAGATCATTGTTTTCAGTACCAATTATGGTGTGACCTAGTGAACTATCTCTGTTATCTATTATGTTGTAATTTCCACTTGAGATTAATTCGTCTATAGTCACATCATTGCAAAATGTTTGTGGAATAAATTCTACTACATGTAGAACTCCATCGTCTGCATCTCCATCATTATTTAGGTCTGTAAATCCTTGGTGATCTTCAAAGACTCCGAATACTGCAAGGTTGCCATCAAGTATTAGGTGACCATAAGATGCCAGTTCCAAGTTAGTAGTTACCCTAGTGGAATGATCATAGATGTGAACTATAGCATTATCTAGTGTCCCCATCTCCATTCAGGTCAGTATTATTTTGATCAATTTCTTCTACTACAAAAACTACAAGAGTTCCTTTAACTGTTAGATTATCAATCTGAGCATCTAGACCCAAATCAGTTGTAATTCCAGTGGAGTGATCATAAACGTGAATAGCTTGATCAAAAATAACGTCAGAATTACTCTTAATGAAAAGTTCTTCATTATTTTGATTATTTTTTTCAACTACAAAGGCTATGATATTACCATCAATTTCGTAGAAATTATGAGCAAATCCTAAATTATTAACTACAAACTCTGCACTAATCTGTACAGGTGCATAAACAGAAAACAGTAAAGTTGCAGCTAGAAATGATACTATGATAATTCTATTTTGTTTAGTATTCGTAAAAGTACAATCAGAATAATACAATATTAACAAACAATGCGATTATCATAATTGAAATCAAATACAAATGATAAAGTTTTGAAATTTTCTTGGAAAGAAAAATCACCCTATACAACATTTACACATTTCATTTCGGTGATTGTATTGTACTTGCCTTTGAGGATATTTTGACAAGAATTGTTTCTTTATTTCGATTCAATGCAAAATTATGCACTGTTAATTAAATAACGTTAGCATTCCATATTGTTTTTTATTTAAAGTGTTATAATCCAATCAAAAAACTAACAACAAACAATGCTCCTGTAACTCTACTAAATATCAATGCGGATGACATGTATGGAATTAACATATCAATAGAATCAAAATTTTTCTTCAAACCTAATCCAGATTTTATCATTAATGGGAAGCTAAGAAATGTAATCAGAGATACTAAAGGAAATAAATTTGCAAGGATTCCTAGTATTATTGCAGTATAGGAGACTAAAGGAAATATCCAAAAAAGTTTTGTAGCATTTTGTTTGCCAACTGTAATAACGAGAGTCTTTCTACCTTTAGATTTATCAGCATCATGATCGGGAAACGAAGCAATAAAGAGAACTAGTGACGATAATGCACCTACAACGATTCCCCCAAAAATAGATTCTAAAGTAATTTGTCCAGACTGAATATAATAAGTGCCAATAACAATCATTGATCCTTTCACGGCAACAAAGAACTCCCCTAATCCAGAGTCAACAATTTTAGTTGAATAAAAGTAAATGGATAAAATTGCAAATCCCAAAATCGCGGCAACAATTATTCCATCGGTAAGAACAAAGTAACCTCCAATTACAGCTCCTATGATTAGTGATACAACGCCAGCACGATATACAGATGACGGTTTAAGCAGTCCTTCGGGCAAGACACCAGTCCCACCGCTCATCTTGGTACGTTTAGTTTTTGTGTCTATTCCTCTTTTAAAATCCCAAAAATCATTTAACAAATCAACACTTGCATGTAGTGCCATTACACCAGCAAAAGTCAAGATAACATCAAGAGGATCTAAAGAATGGTGTTGCCACCAATTAAGTGCCAGACCCACAGAGACTGCAATTACAGAGGCAAGCAGAAATTTTACTCGAATTACACGAAACCATACTGAAAGCATCAAAAATAGTACTGATTTTTCAATATAATATTCATGAGGTTTGATTTCAAACTATTGTTTATATCAAAACCGAATAAAAAACATTCATGATAATTGGTAAAATTTCAAAAGATGAGAAAAAAGTAAAATTCAGTGTGGAAATTTACTGTACAAATTGTAAAAAGCAAGTACCAGGAGGATTACAAACAGGGGAAAAATATTTTCAGACTAAAGAATTCAAGATAGAGTTAGAAGAATTCAAAAATAATTATCTTTGTGGTATTTGTAGGGATAAAAAAAGAGTGAGAGAAAAATGAAAATTTTTTTTAAGTTAATGAGTTTTTTTAATAATAAATTTTTCATATGAAAGTTCAAACTCTATTTATTTATCATACCAGAGATTCATCATTTACTTCTATGGGTTTTCGTCCCATAAAACCAGAATCTTTCTCATGCCAGAATTTTATTTCGGTTTCACCATATTTCCAACATAGCCATACCTCATCATCGAATCTTTTAGAAGGGAAATCAAGCAATCC
>JAOTUX010000231.1 GCA_029863665.1 Candidatus Nitrosopumilus sp. | reverse complement strand
GAGCAATTTTTACAGATTCTGCAGTAGCTTTCTCTTTAGATGCATTAATCATAATTTCAGCCTCTTTTGTGGCCATTTCTCGTGTTTTTTCTAATAAAGTGTCAATTTCCGTTAGTGCCTTCACATTTAGTTGTTTTTTCATATCATCTACTTTGATATTTAGAGAATCTAAATCATCTTCTAGAGAATTTAAAGACTGGATTATACCAGTAACTTTAGATTCAGCCATACTACTCATTATACTTAATTCAATAATTCCATTACTTAAATCATTCATTTTTGACAGGTTTTTAGGCACAAAATGAGAAGGGCGTTATCCAGTGGTTAAAAGCAAAATAGCCCTTGCAAGATCCCCTTCAGATTCTTCTAAAGCATTTCTAGCTTTTTCTTCATCAACATTAGCTTGTTGACTAACAAGTTGAATGTCCTCATCTGAAAAGATTGGAACTTCCAATTCTCGTTCCTCATAACTATCTGCAGTTACGGTAAAAATAGAATTATCTTTTGCTTTCATTTCAGTTACAGAAGGTTTAGCAATAATGATTTCTTTTTTATCAGTTTTAATTATAACCTCATGAACATTTGGGATTTCGTTCATATCAAGACCCATTTTATCCATCATTCTTCGCATTTCACGATTACCTCCACGCATCATGACACTTTTTCCTCCTTACGACTTTTTAAACTATCTCTGATCTTAACCGCTACACCTCTATCAGAATTTAGAATCATATTATATGATAAAACAGCTTTACCAACTGCAATTACTTGGTTTTTAAATAATACAGGAGTATCAGCAGAAATACGTACTTTTTTTCCACACCATACAACATGTTTAGAAAAAACTGATCTTCCTTCTTTAACAAAGGGGGCAGCATCTTCATTTACCTCAACACAATTTTCACGAAAGGGTTTACTTTTCAATAAAATTTGAGCAAAATAGGGACTAATTGCTAAACCTCCATCAATTCTTAAAGTACACAATAATTTTTCTTTATGAAAAACAGTTTTTATTCTTCCAGTTTTTCGTGAAAAGATCATTTCAATATCTTTTGGTAAATATTTTGACACGCCACTTCCAAATAGTGCATCAATAGAATGTTGCAGTTTTGTAATATGTTCCACACACACAATACAATTTTTTCTAAATATTAGTTCAATGATAGACTATATTACAAGTCTGAAACTATATAGACAGGTTTTTTCTCTTTAGATTATGGAAGAAAGAGAGGAAACTAGAAAAATTCAATTTACAGGTAAATCATCATACATAGTTTCATTACCAAAACAATGGATTATGGAATTAGGCTTAAAACAAGGAGATCAGATAAGAATGGTTCGAAAAGGATCATCAACATTAGAACTTTATCCATCAAAATTTGAATCTCGTATTCCAAAAAAAGAAGATGCCGTAATAGAAATTGATGAGAAAGAGGAAGCATCTGCTATTGTTAGAAAGTTAATTTCATTGTATTTTTTGGGTTTCAAGACAATCAACGTCAAACCAAAAAATTACAGATTAAGTCCTATCCAAAGAAATACTGTAAAAGAAGCCGTTAAACGAATGTTAATGGGTTCTGAAATTATTTCAGATTCTAGTGGAGGTATCACGGTACAAGTTCTTGTTAATTTATTAGAATTATCAGTAGATGGAGCATTCAAAAGAATGATTCACCTAGCTAAATCGATGTCTAGTGATGCAATTTTGGCAGTTAAAGAGAATAATTTAGATCTGGCTCAAGAGGTAATCAATACAGATGATGAAGTAGATAGATTTGGATTTTATATTATTCGCCAACTAAAAATAGCAATACAAAATGAGCACATGTTAAAAGAAATGGGTTTTAGAAATGCTAGAAATTGCCTCGGATATAGATTAATTGTAAAAAATATTGAAAGAACAGGAGATCATGCAGCGTTAATTGCAAAAGATCTTCTTGAATTCAAAAAATCGATCAAAAAAGAGGTTTTACAAAAACTCCAAGAAATGAATGAATTTTGTTTATCTATGTTAGATGATTCATGTTTGGCCTTATTCAAGGAAGATTATACACAAGCAGAAAAAACTATCAAAAAAACAAATGAGATTATAAAATTTGAAAAAAAAATCAGAGATGCTTCAAGATTATTAAAAGACGACGAAGAAATTTACAGGATTAGAAGAATGACTGAAAATATTAGGAGAGTTTCAGAATATGCTAGCGATATAGCTGAAATTGTATTAAATATGAATATAGAAAAAACATTAAAAAAATCTGCATAATTTTTCAAAACAGGTAGAATCTTTAACCTGAATTATGTTTAAAAAATTGAATTAAAGTGAATTCAGCAATTTTGATTACATATGATAAAGAGGATGCGATTAATGAAGCCAAAGCACTATGTGATGCTGCGGAATATAATGTAGTTCATATAATTACTCAAAAATTTCTAAAGAAACCAAAATATGGAATTAGTGGTGGGATATTAGAAAGATTAGAAGAAATATCAGAAAAACTCAAACCTGACGTAATAGTATTTGATGAAATTTTAAAACCTAGTCAGAATTATGGGCTTGCATCTATTTTACATAGAGAGATTTTAGACAGAGAAGCATTGATCCTTGAAATTTTTGAGAGTAGAGCATCAAGTGCAGAATCAAAATTACAAGTAAAATTAGCACAATTAAGATATGAGATGGCTAGAGCAAAAGAAAAAGTTCGTCTTTCAAGTATGGGGGAACAACCAGGATTTATGGGAATAGGAAAATTTGAGGTGGATGTTTACTATAATGATATCAAACATAGAATGCAAACAATAAGATCTAAGCTTGAAAAAGCAGGAAAACAAAGAGAGCTTCATAGG
>JAOTUX010000230.1 GCA_029863665.1 Candidatus Nitrosopumilus sp. | reverse complement strand
TTAGGTGAAAAATCGAAAACCTTAATCACTAGACTAGATCACATAAAACCATTCGGTGTATAGATATGGAAGAAGTACAAAAGAAGCAAGCTATTTCTCTTTCAGAAGTTAAAGAAATTTTAGGTAAAGTTGATCCAGAAGAGATGGACCAGATTCAACGTTGGACCTATGATTATGTTTCAAAGTTTGTATCTATTGATTCTAAAGATGCAAAAGAAATGAAAAAACGACTCATTAAAGAATGTGAATTAACAGAAGATGAATCTGTTGAGATTGTAAACATCAGACCAACAAGTCTGGCTGAGTTGCGTTCTTTTACATTTGGTTGGAAAAAATTGATTCTTGCTGAAACTCTAGAAAAAATGCTCAAAATAATCAAGGAGCATTCGTAAGTTTTCAGGAGTATTTTATTTTGTATCGGGCACAATCCCCACCTAGAAAATATGAGGAATATGCATATGTTCTGGATTTTAACTCTAGAGGCAAATCATCTACCGTACGTGGGAGAGATGGAATTATTGTTACATCTATTGGAGAAGATCGTTTAACTCTTTTAGAAGTACTTGGAATCCCTAACTCTACATTTGAAATAGGTGAGAGAATCTATATTGGAAAAGAAGGTCGAACTAAGGTCTTGTCTGTTTTAGGAAAGATGGATTATGCCAAGATTTCATCATCTGCTCAAAGTGAATTGCCTACAGTAGTGGAAAATATTGTAACTGCAAATGAACAAAGATTTGTGGAGTACCTTAACAATGCTCGACCATTAACTCCAAGAATACATGCACTTGAATTAATTCCAGGAATTGGAAAGACCTACATGAAAACAATGTTGGAAGAAAGAGAAAGAAAAAAGTTTGAGAGCTACCAAGACTTACAAGAACGAGTTGGATTCAAAGAACCAATAAAACATATCTCAGAACGAATCATGGATGAAATAACTGGACAAAGTAGAATGAATCTCTTTGTTAAACGATGATAAAACGAAAGCAATTTGGCCAGCACTTTCTTAATTCAAATTCAATAGCTACCTTGATTGTCTTAGAGGCTAAAATCACAAAAAATGATACTGTATTTGAACTGGGAACTGGATTGGGAATTTTAACTCCTTTACTGTGTGAAAAAGCCGACAAAGTAATCTCCGTTGATATTGACAAAGATCTTATCCATACTGCCAAATCTACTTTTTCTGATATTGATAATCTTGTCTTAAAATCTGGTGATGGATTCAAGAAAAAAGATTCTTTTTCTATTTTTGTATCAAATCTCCCTTATTCTAAGAGTAAAGATGCAATAGAATGGCTTGCACAGTCTTCTTTCTCTCATGGTGTAATAATGGTTCAAAAAGAATTTGCTGATAAATTGCTTGCAAAATCATCCAAGAAAAGAAAAGCAATAAGTATTATTGCCAGTAATGCGTTTGAAATTAAAATCCTCTCCAAAGTAGGGAAAAATAATTTTTCTCCACCCCCAAAAGTTGATTCTGTAATTTTAAAAATAATTAAAAGAAATACCATGCAAAAAGATCTCATTCAAACAATAAATAAAATTTTCTCATATAGAAGAAAAACTGTTAAAAATATTTTAAAACAATTCAATAAAGAAACTGTAACAGATAAACGAATAGATGATCTTTCAGGAGATGAAATAATTAATCTTGCAAATCAAATCCTTGAAAAATGATGAATATCCTCCATCTGAGGATACTTTTTTCATAGCAGACAACATTGAAAATGAAAAAGGCGAATCTGCTTTAGACCTAGGAAGTGGATCTGGATATTTAACAAAGTTACTTGTTGAGAATTTTTCTTTTGTAGTGGGAACTGACATTAACTATGGTGTATTAAAACATCAAACCTACAAAACAAAAAATCTAGTTTGTTGTAATGGATCAGATGCATTAAAAATTAAATTTGATTTGATTGTATGTAATTTACCATATCTTGCAACTGATGAAATCTTAGATGTTGCAACTGATGGAGGTGCGGAGGGATTTGAAATTCCAAAAAAAATCTTTGATTCTGTAATAAATAGCATAAAAGAAAACGGTAAATTCATTTTTGTAACATCATCCTTGTCAAACTACCAAAAATTAATTGACTATACACAAAAACTAGGTTTAAAAACTCGTATTATTGCAAAAAAGAAACTTTTCTTTGAAGAATTAATTCTTGTAGAATCTACCCCCTAGTTATTTTCTTAATCTATCTTTTGCGTATGTAATAATGGCATCTGTCATTTGAGTTGTTGATGCATTGCCTCCAATATCCCAAGTTACTGTTTTGCCTTCATTGATTACTTGGTCTGTTGCAGCAAAGATTGCATCTCTAATTTCTGTTTCTCCAAGATATTCTGTCATCCAAGCTCCTGATAGAACTGTTGCAGTAGGATTTACTTTATTTTGCCCTGCAAATTGTGGTGCACTTCCATGTGCTGCTTCAAACATTGCAAAATTGTCCCCCATATTTGCAGAATAAATTAACCCAATAGACCCTACCAAACCAGAAGCTAATTCTGATATTATGTCCATAAACAAATTGGTACTTACAAGAACTGCACCGTTGAACTGTTCTGGTGCTACAACCATCTGTTGTGCCATATTGTCGATATAAATTTCTGAGAGTTTCACATCTGTTCCTTCAACTGCTTTTTGAGCTGAAGTCCAAAATATCCCATCTGTTTGTTTTAGAATATTTCTTTTAGTTATTGCAACCATTTTTTTCATATCATATTGTTTTGCCCAATTCATTGCAGAATTTAGGAATCTATCACATCCTTGTCTTGTGATCTTTCTGATTGCAATTGCAGCATCATCTGTAATTTTTGCTTCAACACCTGTGTACAATCCTTCTGT
>JAOTUX010000229.1 GCA_029863665.1 Candidatus Nitrosopumilus sp. | reverse complement strand
TTTTAGATATGTCTTTTCCTCCTCCTTGAGCAAATTTTGCATCTCCTCCGCCTGCACCGCCAAGAATCTCAGCCACGGATTTGACAATATTTCCAGCATTTTTACTTTTTGAGGCTTCTTCTCCAGCATAGGTGATTACTCTAATGGTTGATCCTGATTCAAAAATTCCGACGTACACCGAGTTTGAGTTTTCTTTGACTAACTTTTTACCAAAATTCATGTGGAAAAATTCATCATATTGATTACTCTTTGTAAAACATCGTTTCATTGAATTCTCAATATTTATCTCAATTTCATCAATCACTTTGGTGTTAGTAAGAGATGCAATTTGCTCTAATAATTCTGGGATTTTTTCTTTAGACTTTTGTTTATGTTCTTCTCTCTGTTTCTCCTTTAGTTCTTTTTGTGCTAACTCTTCGGCTTTCTTTGATTGCTCAATTTGTTGTTGTTTGACATATTCTTTTGCATGTTCTCCTGAAACAAACTCTAATCTCACTACCCCATCTTGGATTCTCTTTGTTTTAGTAATTTTGATTAAATCTATCTCTTTTGTTTTTTTGACATGAGTTCCGCCACATGCTTCTACATCAAAATCTTCAATTGATACAATTCGAACTGACTTCACTGGGACAACTCCTCCCTGATAAATTTTAAATCCATATTTTTGCTCTGCAGTGCCTCTGTCATAGTAATCAATTGTCACTGACATATCTTTGGCTACGATTTCATTTGCAGCTTTTTCAATATCTTGTACTTGTTGTTCTGTTAATGATGAATGATGAGTAATGTCTAATCTTGCATGATCCTCCTCTTTGAATGCAGAATGTTGCCATATCCAGGAACCTAATACTCCTCTTGCTGATGAATTCAGAATGTGTGTGCTAGTGTGATTTTTTGTAATGTTTGCTCTACGTGTTACGTCTATTTTACATGAGACTGTTTCATTTTCTTCTGGTATCTTTCCTTCTATCTCATGAATGATTACTCCTCCATGTTTATTCACATCTACTACTCTGGAGCCCGCAATGATACCATGATCAGGCTCTTGCCCTCCCCCCCTTGCATAAAATGATGTTCTGTCAAGTACAATTGATTTGTCAAAAACTTTGATAACTTTGGCATCAAACTCCGTGGGATCTTCTTTGTAAAATAACATCTCTGTATCTGGAAGTTCTTCTAGCGGTAGCTGTTCTGATGCTTTCTTTTTGTCTGACTGGTGTAAATCCAATAGTTTTGTATAAAATGATGAAGGAATTTCTGAAATCACATCTATTTCTTTGAGATATTCTGGAGTAATTCCATCTGACTCGTATAATGTAATTAATTCATCAACAGTTGGGGCTCTTCCTTTCTCTTTTAATTTTTCTGCCATTTTACCCATTCTTGATTTTGATTCTACATATCTTTGAGATTCTAATCTCAAAATTGTTTTGACATCTTGTCTTTTTGCATCTAGCTCTGGATATGTGTCTTTGAGATAATCAATATGCATATCCACTAACTCATCAATATCCAATTTGAGATTCATCCTATCTATTGTTCCATTAATTCTTCGTAACATCATTCTTAGATTGTATCCTCCACCTACATTACTTGGCAACGCGCCATCTGTAATTGCAAAAATCAAAGTACGAAGATGATCTGCAATCAAATACATTCCTTCAAGCGGTGTAATGATTCTGTTAATCTGATCTTGTGTTAATCCTGTGGAACTTATTGTGTGTTTTCTTACGTCCATCAAATCATCATGTATCTCAAGATTTTTTGCGATTGCTGTAAAATAATTTCTTAACATTTCAGAATCTGAATCAATTCCTATTTTTTCAAATAAATGATTTGTAATTGGACCAAAACAACAGTCATATGCCGTAGGAGTTCCATTTGTAATCCATGCAAATCTTTCTAATCCTGCACCCATATCGATAATCTTTTGCTCGAGACTAGTGTGCATGCCTAGTTCTCCTTGAAATTCAGTAAATACTGCATTTCCTAGTTCTAATCCTCTTACAAAATATTCTAATGAAGAACCAAATGAACCTCCTCCTGCCCATACATCTTCTACAAAAACCACTTCTTCTTTTTTTATTCCAAATTGCTCTGTTAGTAATCTGAAATCTAAATCAACACATTCATCCTTCCAATACCCTTGTGTATTTGGAATACTATGTTGACCTATCATGCAAAAGCTTGAAAAATGTCTACCTGTTACTCCGACATTTTCTAAATCTTTGAAACGTAGACATGTTTGTGGTACTACTAATGGGTTTGCAGGAAATTCAAAAACTACTTTTGAACCCATGACTCTCTGAAAATCAACAATTGATGCAATTGTAAAGAACAAATCATCACGCCATCTACAAACAACTGGATATCTACTAACTGATGTGTGATTATTTTTTACAAAAAACTCCTCAACTTGTTTCCATGCTTGCGTGTAATCAAATCTCTTAGTTGTTGGTGGCTCACCAATGAATGAATAAGTGTCATCTGCATCATCCGGACATAAATCTCGTCCGGAATCTAAAGTCCAAAAGAATCTACCGCACTTTAAACAACCTTTCCTGATAAATCCTTGTTCTTCAAATAATTTGACTTTGTAATATCTGTCAGAATCTGACGAAAATTCTTTTAGAATCTCTTTTTTATCCAACGCTCAAAGCTGTCATAATCCAATATTAAGAATTGTCGATTAATAATATAATGACCGACTAGAAACCCACATTAATTCTATATTACTTATTGTATCTACGCAAATAATTAATGCAATTTCAATGAGAAGATTGGTAGTCTGAAAACTAAATGGTTCTTTTTGTAGGTAATCTGCAAATTGAAAAATCTTATCTCTAACCTTTTTCTTAA
>JAOTUX010000228.1 GCA_029863665.1 Candidatus Nitrosopumilus sp. | reverse complement strand
AATTAGATTACATCTTGATTGTCCTAGTAATCGTCACAATTACAATGCTTACAAGTGAGTTGATGAGCAATACTGCAGTAGCTGCATTATTGTTACCTATAATGGCAGTTTTAGGAACTGCAACAGAGTTAGATCCTATTTTATTGATGGCTCCTGTGGCATTTGCTACAAGTTATGGATTTATGATGCCCGTTGGAACTCCTCCCAACGCAATTACCATAGGAAGTGGGTATGTGTCAATAAAACAAATGGTTCGATATGGACTTCCATTTGATCTTATTTGTATTCCAATTGTTACTGTAATGATAGTATTTTTGTTGCCTTTGGTTTGGATAAGATAGTAAATCTCCTAGAACTATCTTGAAAAAATTAAGAAATTTCATATCTGTCTGCGTCCATTTTCATCCTCCAAAATGGAGGCAGAGTCCCCGTGGGCCCATTTTAAATCCCAATAACAGTTCAGATCTTTACCGATTAATTTCAAAATCTATAACTAAAACAGAGATTTTACAATAACACATACTTTTAGGCTCGAATCTGAAGAGTTCTAGGTATGGTTATTATCTGGATTAGAAAAAAATTCTGATATGGGATTCAAAAAAGGTATTCACAAATGTGTAGAATGTGAGAAGAAAATAAAAGAAAATCCAGATGATGCAGGAATGTGTAGTAAATGTGGTGCAGCAGAAACTCGTCTTGAAAAAACAATATACAAAGAATTAATCGATGATGGAAATTTCCCATAATTAATTAAAAATGAGAGAAATAATCCTAAACGTTGACTAGGTTTTAGAATCTCAAATTATTCTCAAGAAAGGTTCAAGCCACATGGATTATCAAGAGCTTTTAAATTTTATATAAAATCCCTATTTTTCATGAATATTCTAGTTTTAGCATTTATTCCTCTCATCTTATCTATTGGAATTACTCCATCTTTACAATCTGACATTATTCCAAATGCAGATGCAGTCAAGGTCTAATGAACTTCTTATATCGTTACTTTTGATATTAAATTATAAGAATTGGAATTCTAGACTAAAGTTATCAGTAAGTATGAGACATAAAATCCATGTCACATTGGAAGAAAGTAATTGAAAAAATTAACAAATCAAAGATAAAATGGATTAGATTGCAGTTTTGTAACCCATTTGGATTAATTCATCAACTTAGTATTCCTGTACAAGAACTGACAAAAGAATCGTTTGTTGATGGATTCCCATTAGATGGAAGTTCTATTTTGGGATTTACAGAGATTGAAAAATCTGACATAATTTTGATTCCTGATCCTCAAACTTTTGTGATCTTACCTGATTATTTTGATTCTTATAAAAACGACAAAAATTCCTATGTCTCTAAATCTGCAAGAATGTTTGCAAATATTCATCTAGGATTTAATGGAGGTAGATATTTGAAAGATTCAAGATATATATCAGAAAAAGCTGAAGAATTTGCAAAGAAAAATGGGTTTTCAAGTAAATGGGCAGCAGAAATAGAGTTTTTTATATTTGATAAAACCTATCAAACAAAACAACATTCTCAAATTACATCCATTGAAGCTCCTTGGAATTCTCAAAACTTGGAAGATGTAATTCAAATAAAAAAAGGGTACTATCGAGATTCACCATCAGACACTTTAACAAATTTTAGAGACGAAGTTTGTGATGTTCTTGAAACATTTGGAATAAAAATAAAAGCACATCATCATGAAGTAGCGACAGCAGGTCAAAGTGAAATTGTTCTATCACATACTAGTCTTACTAAAATGGCAGATGCTTTTGTAACAGGAGTAAAAACTGTTCGTGAAGTTGCTTCAAAACGTGAAATGATTGCAAGTTTTAATCCAAAACCTATTCCAAATGATAACGGTTCAGCAGTTCACATTAATCAAAGTCTATGGAAAACAAAAAATAAAAAAGATTACAATGCATTTTATGATCCTTCAGATAAATATGCTGAATTAAGTCAAACTGCACACTACTACATTGGAGGTCTATTAGAACATGCAAGATCTCTTTGTGCAATTACAAATCCTACAATACAATCATACAAACGACTTGTTCCAGGTTATGAGGCTCCCACTAATATTGCGTGGGGAAAAATGAATCGTTCAGTCAGTGTCCGTATTCCTGCACACAATAAAAAAATCCCGCAAACTAAAAGAATAGAATACCGTCCACCTGATCCTACATCCAACATCTATCTTGTAGAATCGGCTATCTTACTAGCAGGACTTGATGGAATAAAAAAGAAGATTCAGCCACCTGATCCCATCGACGTAAATACATACAAACTTTCAGCAAGTAAAATGAAATCACTTCATATCAAAAAATTACCTACTTCTCTTAACGAATCAATTAATGCCTTCAAATCCGACAATGATTTTCTTAAACCCATTATGGATGATGGTTTTATGGAAATGTATGTTAAGCATCTAAAAAACTAATCCTACTATTTTCAAAACTAGAAAATAGTTTTACGTCTATCTGGTCCATTTTCATCCTCCACTTGATAGATAAATCCCCGTGGGTTCATTTTGACGCTTTAAGACCTACAAAGAAAAAAGCCATTGTACTTGAAACTGACTTTAAAATTTACAAAAGACTATGGATCACTCCAGAAAAACATATTGCTGCATTTAATATATTAAAAAAATTGATTTAATCCTAATCTTACTTCTTAATCTAAAATATAAATTCTAATTCTATAGAGTAAGAATATAAAATTATTAGCTGTATCTAATTAGTTTCATCTAATTTTCATATTGTTTAAATTAATTAATAATGTACAATGTTTGATGAGAATTAATTCTTGTAGAAAATGTGGAACTGAATTAGAAATAAACAAAAAATGCAATGTGTGTAGAGAAATAGTTCAATTTTCCTGTC
>JAOTUX010000227.1 GCA_029863665.1 Candidatus Nitrosopumilus sp. | reverse complement strand
ATTTCGAGAATCAAATTCAGATAAGATGTCTTCAGCGTCTTTTGATTTTTTAGTGTCACTCAATTTTAAATTCCTTTTATAACTAAAATTCTCTTTCACTTTTATTTAATTTTTCAGGTTTGCTCTTTAAGATAATCATTAAATATTTTTTCCAGATCATCATCACCATGTTTTCTTATTTTCTCAACTAAATCGACATCTTCAATCTCATAGCAATTTAAAACATCTTGGAAATCTTTGAAAACTAACATTGCTTTATTCTTGAACATACAGTGATAGAGTTTTTCTTTTTCCATTTTCTCAGGTTTTAATTTTAGGCCATTTTCATCTACAGAAACAGGATAATCCATGAAAATAATAAAACCACATCAGTATTTAGATTAATACACAATATTGTAATAATCAAAATTATTTAGAAAAATATTGGAAACTAGAATAGTATTCCACATAGATTTTGATTATTTTTATGCTCAATGTGAAGAGATAAGAACTCCCGAATTAAAAACGAAACCAGTATGCGTATGTGTTTTCTCAGATAGAGGGACAGACAGTGGTGCAATAGCTACTGCAAACTATACTGCAAGGGAATATGGGGTTAAGTCAGGAATGCCAATAATTTTTGCAAAAAAGAAACTAGAAGAAAGAAAAGATGCAGTATTTTTACCTGTAGATTTCGATTATTATGATCAAATGTCTGAGAAGTCAATGAACATAATGAAAAATTTTGCAGATATTTTTGAGTATGTAGGAAGAGATGAAGCATACTTAGACGTAACAAAAAGAGTTCAAGTAGATTTTAAAAAAGCAAGTCATCTCGCCCAACAAATTAAAAATTCAATAAGAGATAAGATAAAGCTTAGTTGTTCAATAGGGGTTTCACCAAACAAACTCATTTCAAAGATAGCATCAGATTTTAAAAAACCAGATGGATTGACAATTGTATCACCAGATAAAATTAATAATTTTTTAGATCTATTAAAAATTAGAACAATACCAGGGATTGGTGTGAAAACTGAAGAAAAATTCACTAAAATGAATTTAAAAACAATTCAAGATTTAAAAAAAATAGATATTTTTACTTTGAACAAAGAATTTGGAAGAAAAAGTGGGACTTTTATCTACAACGCATCAAGAGGCATAGATAATGAGCCAGTCAAAGAAAGAGAAGACACCATACAGTGCAGCAAAATTACAACATTGAGAAAAGATTCAAAGGATTATCAATTTCTATCTGAGAATATCATAGCATTATGCAAAGAAGTGCATCAAATTATTATAAAAAATAATAAAATGTTCAAATCAATTGGAATACACTTTGTCCAATCAGATTTATCAAACAAATCAAAATCAAAAATGCTGAGAAACCCAACTGCAAATCTTGAAGAATTACAAAAAATTACGGATCAATTACTAAAAGAAATTCTAGAAAATCAAACAGCAACAATCAGAAGGTTAGGAGTCAAAGTTTCAGAACTCTCAGAAGTTCAAGGGCAAAGCAATATCACGAACTATTTTTAGGAGGTAGTTTTCCTTTAGATTCTAATTTTTTTAGGCGTTTTGATTCTATCAGAATAACTACTAGAATAAATGCAAAAAGCCATGGTAAAAACATAATCTCACCTGCAATTTTATGATATTCCTCCCATGCCACAGGATCTGTTGTAACTTTAAGAGCATACCAAGACAATGAGAAAATTCTAATCAAGTTAACAGTGATGGTTCCAATTATTCCTAAAACAAAATAGACTATCTTTCGGTTTCTGGGAATATTCATCTTTAGCATGAATGCACCAATCACTAAAGAGAAAATTATAATGCTGTGAACACCTGCAGATGGCCAAAATACTTGAAGTGCCATCGAACCATGATCACCACGTAAGAACATGACATTGTCCCTAGCTATGGCAGTTCCAAGATCTAGTACTGTAATTATCCATACATTTGCCTGAACAAAATAAGGAACAATATACTGTAATGGACCCAGAGTATCATACGGGAAAAATGCATCGAGGGATAGAATAATTGCAGTTCCAGTCAGAAATATTGGTCCTGCAGGCGCAATTCTAATCCAACGCTTTCCAAAAAATACCGTTAGTGAAATAACGATAAAAATTGCCATCACCACAAAATCCCACATCCATGTCCAAGAATAGATCAGTTGTACATCAAATTGTTCTGCAGATTCAACAATGTAGTCCCTTAGACCATACTCCAATGAAATAAGATATGAAATGACAACAAGGGCCATAGGAATTACTGCTAGCAATCGTTTTTTTGAGATGACAATTTTAAGACCTACAAGTTCAGCTACTACAAATACAAGTGCAAAGAAATAACTCCCTCTACCTTCATTCCAGCTCCAAGCAATAGAATCAGGAAATGCAATCATTGAGAAAATAATTGGGCTAGAGATAATCAAAATTCCAAAAATAAGATTCCAATTAGTCATAATATTTTATTTAAAAATGGCAAATAAATAGTTCGACTTTAAGATTTGAAAACCATGAGATTATGACATATAATTAATGAATCTAGTCTTCATTGTCTAATTCATCGATTTCAGGATCTCTTCTACTAGGTCGGATTGGAACATAGATGAAATTCACATGAATAGTTCAAATGACTTCAAGATACACTTCAAGGTTGTAAAAGTTTGTCCATTTGGTGTATTTTAATACAAAAATTCAAGCTAAGTTAAAATCAACGCATAGAGATCATGGAAAGAACATTACTCAAATTTACTGATTTATCTTACACTCAACTTTAAGAGATTTTACAGTCGTAAAATAAATTACAACCAAAATTGTAATGGCTAGAATTCTAATTGGCATCTCATAGTTTGTCAAAAACGCAGTGGCAGTAGCTCCTACTGATCCAAATGTAGATATCACTGCGTTTTTGACAAACTATGAGATG
>JAOTUX010000226.1 GCA_029863665.1 Candidatus Nitrosopumilus sp. | reverse complement strand
GAATTAGGTCCATTTGAAAGAGAAGAATGGGGTCATGCAGAATCAAAGATCCCAAGTTCAAAGAAGAATTAGACGAATAACTTTCAAAGAAAAAGAAAAACAAATAGGAATGAACTAGTAGAGTAATGTCATTATGAACTACCTAATATTTAGTTCAAATTCAAGGACTTTGATGTGCTTCTTCGTCTATTGATTTCTTTATCATTTTCTTCTAGGAACTCTTGATAATTACTCATAATTTAGGCAAGTAGGCTAAGTAAGGTTTATTGACTTAAAGATATTTGATAATCAGTAATTGGTTTGCACGCCAACAAACCCAGAGAGTTCAGCCAAATGTGTGCTCTCTGGGACATTACATTCTATCAGGAGCTATGATTCCAAGCAATTCAAGTGCTTTTTCCAGAGTAATCTTAAAAGAGTTGACCAGACATAAACGGGAATTCTCAAGTTCTTTATTATCTAATTCTAAAACTTTGACATGTTCATAAAACGAATTAAATGCCACTGCCAAATCATGACAATATCTTGCAATAACTTTTGGCGATAAATTGTTTGCAGCATCACGAACTTTTAAATCAAAAAGACCAATTGTTTTAATCAAGTTTATTTCAGATTCTTCTGTAAACAGAGAAAAATCAACGACGATAGAAGGTACGCGATTAGATTTTTCTAAAATTCGTGATGCTCTTGCATGAGTGTATTGAATATACGGTGCAGTATCACCTTCAAGACTCAAAGACTTGGTTAAATCAAATGTAATGATTTTATCTAGATCTTGCTTGATCATTTCATAGCGCAAAGTTCCAACTGAAACATGATGTGCAATTTTTTCTATTTCAGAAAATGTCATTTCAGGATGTCTCTTACATGTTTCTTCTTTTACTTTTTCTTTTAGAATATCGTATACAGAATCAGCATTGACATAAAGTCCTTTTCGTCCAGACATTTGCGTTTGTTTTCCATCAGCGTTTAGTCCAAGGGTTTTTGCAGTTTCAGAACTAAGCGTTACTGATTCATAGCCAAGGTGAATATATGCATCTGGAGTTGACTTGAATTTTGCCATAAGAGAAGTGATAATTTTTTGCAGTCTTGCCTGACGAGAATCAATTACGGTGATGACTTTTTCCCCACTAAAGTTTTTGGAAATATGACTACTTTCATTCAGAGTGGTTTGCCATAGAGTCTTAGAATGAGGTTGTTCTTTATCATACTTTTCATAGTTAAATGGATCCTCAAGTAACCCTAATTTCCAGGCAGCATACGGAATATCTTTAGCAATATACGTTGCAGTTCCATTACTTCTAACAATCACCTTATCTTCTTCCTTATTTTCACCTCTAATCACCCAACAACCAGCATTCTTTTCCTTGTCCTCAAATTCTATCAGATTCATCTCTTTTAGTTTTTCAAAGATTTTATTCCATAATCCTGAACGAATTATCTGAGATTCAAAATTAAGGCAGTCATAAGAAACAGAGAGATTCCAACAAGTTTCTAATTGATTTGCCAAAACCCGTCGTGTAATTGTATCTGCAAATTTTGCAGTTTCAGAATTTCCATCCTCAAGTTCCTTGAGAGTATTTTTTCTAATTTCTTCAAGACTAGAATCAGTTTCATATGTTTCTGTGGTTTTGACATATACATCATCACCGCAGTAATGATCAAACTTTTTTCCTGTAGACGGTTCAAGACTGAATCCAAGATGCTGGAATCCAACTAATATGTCAGCTACTTGAAGTCCAGAATCATCAACATAATTTAGAACATTAACCTGATAGTTTACTTTTTTTAGAATTCTAGATACGACATCACCAATAATGATGTTTCTTATGTGTCCAATATGAAGAGCCTTGTTAGGATTTACGCTTGTATGCTCAACTACTATTGGAGTATTTTGGCCAATGTCAACATCTCCAAATTCTGCAAGGTATGATTCAGATAGAATCAGCTGATTTAGTTTCCCCCAGTTGGCAAAGAAATTGAGATAACCTGAGGGATGTGCCTGAGCTTTTTCCACAAGTGTGCTAGTGCATTTTAGATATTGTTCAGATAGCATTTCGGCAATATCTTTTGGACTCTTATGGAGTTTTTTTGCAAGTAGAAAAGATATGTTTGAGCTGACATCGCCAAATCCGGGCTTCGCAACTTCAACGGAGAATTCCACATCAGAAATAGAAAGATCGTCAAGTAACTTGTGGAGGTTATTTTCAATTTCATCAAGAATTGATTTGAATGTCATGTTATATCTCAGATAATTTAGGTGCTAATTTATCTAATGCCTCAAGAACACCATCACCTGCATTTGCAGAAACAGTCATGGTAGCTTTAGATTTTACATCCTCAGAAGCATTCCCCAAAGCAATACTTGTTTTTGCGACTTTAAACAGTGGGATGTCAGTAGCACTATCCCCAATTGCTATGACATCATCTCGTAAAATGGATAATCTCTTCATTATTTCACTAAAACCTGTGCCCTTGTCAATTCCAGAAGAATTGATATGATAAGCATACTGGCTGTCAGATAATTTTACATCAATGTTTTTTTCAGAAAGGATTTGTTTTGCAAGATCTAAATCAAAGGTTCTTTCCAAAACAACTTCAGTCATCCTAGGGAAAACATGTTTTTCTGCAACATCATCAATACTGTTTTTGATTATTTCAAACGCTGACTTGCATTCTTCAATATTACCAAGTAAAATATGTTCATCAGAATCAAGTGCAATACAGCCACCATTTTCACCAACAGCAATGTTAGTAGTACCACCAAACACTGAAAGTAAAAATCCTTCAACAGAGGAACGGCCAGTTACAAAAATGACATTATGTCCCATGTTGGTCAATCGTCTCAAAGCCTCAAGAGCATCCAAATTAATCCTACCACCACCATTCTCAGTGATAGTGCCATCAATGTCTACGGCAAATGTTTTC
>JAOTUX010000224.1 GCA_029863665.1 Candidatus Nitrosopumilus sp. | reverse complement strand
TTTCAATTTTTTCAACATAACCTAATTTCTCTAAACCTTGAATTGCATTTCGAATTATTGCACCACCTGCATCCTTGTGATGTGCCATTCCATAACCTGATGGTTTTCCACCACCGTAAACATTTCTTAATTCATTGGTTCCAACTGGACCTTTAAGGTAAATTTTTCTCATAATTGATGCACATCGGGTATGCCACCAATCTCTATTTTGAGGAGGTTTGTCTGCATGAGCACCTGTTTTTACAAATGAAGCCCAAGCAGGTGCTGGAATATCTTCATTTTTTAAGACCTCAGCTAGTCTACTAATCAATACATCTGCTGGTACGTCAAACACCTTTGCCATAAAGTAAAAAATTCTGGAATCGTCTTATAAATCATTGAGGCATTCAAATTGGTTTCTATAAGATTTTCAAGCACAAACAGAAATGATCGTTTGTTTAAAAAAGATCGTCTCTTACCTAAATATCTGAGTGTTTATTGTTATGACTAATTTTTATTTCTCATTAAGGATAATTTAAGGAGAAATACTTGTTGTTTATCACCCATAATCTTTAATTCATTATATTATGTCAGAGGAGGTTCAGGAATTATCGTGAGTCCGGTCATTGTGTTCCATGCATCAATTTGACTCTGAGACATTGGAATAATTATTGAAGGGATTGCAGATACCAATCCAAATCCACAACCTGTGGGGGCTGGATCAGGTATTGGTAAAAGAAAAATCGAATATGCATTTGCGAGTATAGGATGATAATGATCAGGAGGACAACCTTCTTCACCAGAAATAAAGAATTGAACACATGGATAATATCCTCCATTAATGACTAATACACAAACATTGAAAATATCATTTGGTTCTGGTGCATGTAAAGTAACACCAATTTTGAAAGCGGTGGGATTTCCAGGTACATCATAAAGTATTAGTTCCTCTGGGCTTTGGTACACTGATTCTTTTGGTGGTTTATCAAAAATCATCGTTTCCATATGTTTTGGAACGATATTATGCAATGTACCTGCAATGGTGTCGACTTCAAAGAAAATATCAAAAAAGCTGTTAGCTCCACCTGTTCCTGTAAATGGTGGAAGATCAAGAACACCTGGAGTATTGTTTACTTTTTCTTCTATTTCACCAAGGGTTGGAAGTGTAGGTGATACTCTCAAGGTAAGTGGACCATAAATTGGGCTGACGCCAATAAGATCCAATTGCACCATCTCTGTTGGAACTTCTTCAAGTCCATCTACATCTGTATCTCCTAAAGAACCAAGATCCACTTCTACTGTTGTTGGACCATTCATTGTTACACTGTCTACCCCCAAGGGGCCATTAAGAATTACAATCGCTTTAGAGTTCGGGAAAAAGTCAATTTCTTTAGGAGATCCTTCTGGTGAATGTAAAGTTTCTCCAATTGAAAACGCTGTGGGCATATTTGTGACATCAAAGAGTGTAATTTCATCAGGACTTTGATATGTTTCCAGAGATGGAGGTTTATGGAAAATCATTGTTTCCATATGTTTTGGGTCATTGTTGTGTAAGGTTCCTGCGATGGTGTCGACTTCAAAGAAAACATCAAAAAAGCTGTTAGCTCCACCTGTTCCTGTAAAGGGTGGAATATCAAGAACACCTGGAGTATTGTTTACCTTTTCTTCTATTTCGCCAAGAGTTGGAGTTATGGGTGATACTCTCATGGTAAGTGCGCCATAAATTGGACTTACACCCGTAAGGTCCATTTGGACCATCTCCGTTTGTACCTCTTCAAGTCCATCTACATCAGCATCTCCCAAAGATGATAGATCAACATGGACGGTAGTTGGACCGTTCATTGTTACAGTGCTAACACCAAGTGGACCATTTAGTATCACTATCGCAGTAGAATCAGCGAAAAAGTCTACCTCTATTGGTCCCAAAATATTGAATGTGCCCCCCGACTTTACTAAAATGCCACTTCCAGAATTTATCAATGTTTCAGGAAATACGTTTAGTGTGAAACCAGGTTCAATCGTAACTAGAGCATTATTGCTAACGGTAAGGCCAGTCATAAAAAAAGTATCAGACGATATGGTTTGATCAGTGGTAATTAGAGTCGGGATACCAGCTATTGCTGATTGAGAAAATCCTATTGCCCCCAAAGTAACTAATAATGCAAATAAGAGGTGGTTAATCCTCATTAACGATATAATGACTTTCGATTATTTAACAATGATCTTAAAAATCATATAAAAATTTCTAACTTGATGTAGATGATGGAGATTTTCAGTTGAATGTTTCAAGGATAATAATGCATAAATTCAGTTGATACATATTTTACTTTTCTTCAGGTTCTTTTGCCTTTTCTCTAACACTTTTCATAACACAAAATTTTCTTAAAGTATTTAATATTCCCATGAAATTCCTAAATTTTGATTGAACTTAAGGGTATTGAAAATCAAAAAGTGATGTCCTACACTACCTTCAAAATTAGGTTGAAATTATTTTACGGTAAACATGTCCACAGAAATTACAAGAAATTCTAATAGATTTTACAGAGGATCGACCCAATCTAAATTTTGAGTTTATCCCAGGTGCAATAAATGATTTACATTTTTTACAAAATACAATTCGAAGATCATATGGCATTCGAATGTTATATTTTGTACCTATTCTGCGGGCAAGTTTTCCGTATTTTTCGGATAAATCAGGATTTGTTCTGGCATTTGAAATTGCTTGATTCACTAGAATCTCCATTCTTTCAAGGGCAATTTTTCGGACTGTTGGATTCACAATTCAGATTCTTAATGCACCTAAAAATTGGTTGGTATTTGAATAAATGCAGTCAGCGGGATTCGAACCCGCGTCACAGGGTTGGAAACCCCGAATACTAACCAGGCTATACTATGACTGCACAAAGAAGAAAACAAAATTTCCTACATAAAAATGGTTTTTTCATACTCA
>JAOTUX010000225.1 GCA_029863665.1 Candidatus Nitrosopumilus sp. | reverse complement strand
GAACATTAGAAAAAAGAGAAGAACCCATAAAATGTGCATTCAGAGAACTAGAAGAAGAAACAGGATATAGAGCAAAAAGGATGACTCCATTAATTACATATTATCCGTCAATTGGATATAATGCAGAGATAATTCATTGCTTTTTAGCCTCAGGATTAAAGAAAATATATGATTTGAAATTAGATGAAGATGAAATATTATCTGTAGTAAAAATGGATTTGAAAAAGGTGCTATCAATGATTAAAACTGGTAAAATTCAAGATTCAAAAACCATATGTGCAGTTTTAACATATGTTGCTAAGAAAAAACTATACTAATTATTTATTATAGATAGGTTGTACAAGATCAGCCACATCTGCCCAAGACTGTGTAATTCTTTCAAACATATACACTATATCAAGAAAATCTATTGGAATTTGTTTTTTATTACCTAATGTATTTCGAAGTAATCCAAGTTTTTCAGCATATTGTTTATGCAACGATATAGCTTCAATAGCTAAAAGTCTATCAGGTTTGGTAAATGCATCAATAGATTTTTCTGCAAGTTTATTAAAATTTTTTATTACATTATAGATTATCTTTGAATATTCTTTTGATAAAGAGGAATTATAAATGAAATTTGAAAGTTCTACAATATAATCACCTGCATTTTCAAGAATGTTTGCTGCAACTCTATAATCAAGTACATCAATATTTTCTAAATTAAATACATTAGCCAATCTTTTGTCAGCTAACGTGCTACGAATTAAACGAACAAGTAAGAAATATTGTCTATTTACTTCAACATCACGTTTTGACAATGATTGTAAATTAGATTTATCATCTGAAATTAGTCCATTGGACACATCATCGTACATGCCAATTGCGATTGAACTCATTCGTTTGAGGATTTTTTCTGGATTAAGTGTTGTTGCATCTAAAAGAAATTGCATGTTGATGTGAGATGCATCCTCTTCAATTATCTCCATTCCAACTAATCTTCTCATTGAATTACGAATTTTTTCTCTGTCTTTTCCTGGAATAATGGATTTAGAATTAATTTCAATGATATCAAATCCTAAAAGATAAGCTCCAGTAATGTCTGCAACAATATTTTCCTCTTTGGGCAACGGATAAGAAATTACAAGTTTTTTTGTTGGTCGTACTTCTTTGTTAGCAGATATAGAGATACTATCCTGACCAGTTTCAATTTCAACCTCACTGCTTTTATCTAGATTATTTGCAACAATCCATTCTTTTGGTAACGATACTAAAATACTACTTCCAATTCTTTGTAGGCGTCGAATGAATTTAGTCAATTTATATTAATTTAATTAATTTAAGCCATATTCTTATATTTTATGTAAAATTTAAACTAAAATCAATGGAGGCAACAGCATTTTGTCCAGCACATGTTACAGGCTTTTTTAAAGCCCATTTAGATGACAATCAAAATAATTTAGAAAATTTAGGATCAATGGGAGCAGGCTTCTCGATAAAACAAGGAGTTACTACCAGGGTAAAAATTGAAACAAGAAATGATCAAGGATCAAACTTTGAAATTATATCAAATGGATATCAATCGGACAAGACAGATGTTTCAGAATATGTTTTAAATGAATTTCTAAAACTTGGAGAATTCTCAACCAAGTTTTTTAAAATTGAACATGATATATCAATTCCAGTTGGATATGGTTTAGGTTCTAGTAGTGCAGTTGCATTATCACTATCCTTTGCATTAGATCAAGCTCTTAAAACAAAATTAGACAAAACAACAATTGGACAAGTTGCACATAATGCAGAAGTAAATTGTAAAACAGGACTAGGTGATGTTTTAGCATCATTTCATGGTGGTTTTGAAATTCGTGATAAACCTGGCGCACCAGGAATAGGTCATGTTGAAAAAATTACTACAGATAAAATTTCTGTAATTATGATATGTTTTTCTCCAATATCTACAAACAAATTCATCAAAGAACGTTTGTCACAAATTAACGGATTAGGGGGAGAAATGGTAAATAGATTATTGGAATCAAAAAATTATGAGCATTTTCAAGACATGTCTTTGGAATTTGCAAAATACGTAGATGTTATGACTCCAAGAATGCAGAAATTAGTTAATGAATTATCTAAAAATAATATCAAATGTGGAATTGCACTTTTTGGAGAAACTATTTTTTCAATGATTCCACAAGAAAAAGAAAACGAGGTTCTAGGAATTATGCAAAAATATTCTGATGTGATTATAATAAAATCAGAATTAGATAATGATGGGGCAAGAGTCCTATTAAATTAACTAAAATCATGTCAGTAATTCCCAAATCTCATCCAAGAGTCAAATCACTTTTAATTCGTGAAAAACTAGTTAACGGATTTGATAATGGGTTAGTTGCAAAAGAAGGGCTTTTAGCTCAAGGCAGAGGAGAAGCTTTTGATTATCTCCTAGGGGAGAAAACAAGTAAGGCTGCAACAAGTGCCATCAAAGCTGCAGCCGCACAATTACTATTAGCAGAAATACCTATAATTTCAGTTAATGGCAATATAGCAGCATTATGTCCGAAACAAATTGTAAGACTATCAAAGCAAGTCAAAGCAAAACTCGAGGTGAATCTATTTTATACAAATGAAAAAAGGAAAAAAGCAATTATCAAAACTCTCAGAAAAAATGGGGCTGATGAGATTTTAGGCTCAAGTATTACATCATCTAAAAAACTGCCCGGTATTGATTCTGCAAGAAGAATAGTCGATAAAGATGGAATTTTTGTAGCAGATGTAGTAGTTGTGCCATTAGAAGATGGAGATAGAACTATGGCACTTAGGAAGGCAGGAAAAACGGTAATTACATTTGATCTAAACCCCCTTTCAAGAACTTCACAGACTGCCAACATTACAATTGTAGATAATGTAACAAGAGCAATTGATTTGTTAATCAATGAATCGAAAAAACTAT
>JAOTUX010000012.1 GCA_029863665.1 Candidatus Nitrosopumilus sp. | reverse complement strand
AAATACCAAAAATCAAAATAATTTCACTAGTAACTAGAAACAAGAGCAAATGAATTCATCGATAATGAGCAAAAATAGAATTCCTCTTTTCATGCCTAAGTGTGTACTATATTTTAGATTAAACTAATTCTAATTATTCTATGTAGATGTTCCATGGTGGAATTGAAAATACGGATTTCTTCCTATCTACATTTAGATTAAACTCTCTAGTTATGGATCCAATACTCATATACGTAAATGAAAAAATTCAATTAGTTATCTTAATCAAATCTTATCTCTGGTTGATTGTAATCTCAATTTCCTTGGAACTATTTTTGACATTTCCTGTTTCTGTAAAATCGTGCTTTTGCCATGACGCAAATGTCTCAGCACTAACCTTGTGTTTGCCTTTTCCCAAGTCTGATGCCTTGAATACAAACTTCTCATTAAAGTCAAATAATTCCTGTTTGACCTCTTCTTCTGAGAGTCTTATGAATGGCTCAAAGTTCTTGGCTACCTGAACCCATATTCTTCTGTCTTTCATTGGATTGACAAGTTTTGGATTCCTTGTCCAAAATATTGATGCCTTTCTGTAGGTGTCAATAGTTCTACCTAGCTCCTTCTTTCTGAATCCCCCCGATGTCAGTTTTATACCGTATTTTAGCTTAAATGACACATCATTATTGTTGTATGCCTTTGTCCAATTTACCTCATTAAACGCATCTCTGAGGCCTCCCTCAATTGAAAATTGGACATGAATCTCCACTGTATCCTCTGATGAGTACTCATTCTTTGATTTTACTAAATTTATCTCTGATATCTTACTTTCACCCATTCTAACCGTTCATAATGATTTATATCCACAATAAGTGCTTTTTCCGAATACATGAACGCCCAAGTGATCAGCTCAGAGCCCAAAGAAATCAACCTTTCAATCACCGAGACTGATGTAGGAATTTTATACATTGTTCAATATGAGCTTCTAAAGGATTCAAATATTGATTTTGCAGGTGTTATCATAAAACACCCTCTTACCAATGAATGCTGGATGAGAATCAATTCCAGCACAAAACCACTAGGTGAAATTAAAAAAGCTACTGATTCAGCGTTAAAATTAGCTGAAGATTTCAAACAATTACTAAATTCTAAAATCAAGGTAAATTAGATTGAAGTTTTGCCCCAAATGTGAGGTTAAATTAAAAAAAAATAGTTCTGGTCTCCAGTGCTCTAAATGTGGTTACACCGAAGGAGAAGAAGTAAAGCAAACAAAAAAAATTGTTATTGATGAACAAGAACCAAACAAAGAGTTCAATGTTTTTGAAGGAAATGAAGGTGAAGAATCACATCCAACAATCAAAATAGAATGTGAAAAATGCGGTCATGATGAAGCAGTTTGGTGGATGCTTCAAACAAGAAGTGCAGATGAACCTACAACTCAATTTTACCGTTGTTCAAAATGCAAATACACTTGGCGTAATTACGCATAACGTTTAACTGGAACTTAAAGACAAGAAAATTGATTTGACTTTTGGAGCAAAAACAAATGGTTCAGATGATCTAAAGGCAATTATTTCTGCAATATCTACACTTGTTGAAGAAGCTACTTTTGTTGCAACAGCAGAAGGAATTACTTTTAGAGGAATGGATCCATCACATGTTGCTCTTATTGACATATCGTGGCCTAATTCTGCATTTGAAAAATATGAATGTGATAGTGACATCAAATTTGGAGTTAGAATAGACGAATTCTCAAAGCTCATTAAAAGAGCAGATAAAAAAGACAGTATTGAGATTAGTATCTCTGATCAAAACATGTTACTTGTAACTGTTGGAAAAAATAAAAAATACAAAATGCGTTTAATTGAAAGCTCTGCAACTGATACCCCATTACCAAAAATTCCTTACGATTCAAAAATTGTTTTATCATCTTCTAAATTTGACAAGGTTCTAGGCGATGTACAAGTTGTATCTGATTATCTAACAATGAAGACATCTGATTCAAAAGCTGATTTTTCAGGTAAAGGAGACTCTGGTGAAGTAATAATTGATTTAGATAAAGACGATGAAGACATTGAAGAAATCTCCTCAAAAGAAGATAGTACTGGTACCTATAGCCTTGAATATCTTAATCCCGTGGTAAAAGCTGTAGGAAGTACTGCAGGTTTTATCACATGTGAGTTTTCCAGCGCAAAACCTCTTAGAATTGAATTTAAAGTAGCAAATATTGGCAGAATCCACTTTTACTTGGCCCCACGCGTGGAAAGTTAAAGCATTTAAAGATTAAACAATTCAGGTAGTTTGAATTGAGACTCGTTGTAAAATATGGCGGAACATCAATTTCTGCTGCAAAAGACATTCAGGCCGTAGCTAAACACCTTAATTTATTATCCAAAAAACATCAAATTGTAGTCGTTTGTTCTGCAGTAAGTGGAACAACAGATGATCTTCTAGAAATATCTGAATCTATAAAAAAAGAAAATAAATCAAGAGCTGAACAACTTGCATCAAAAATTACTAATCGTCATAAACAATTAGCAAAACAAACAATCAAAAAATCTAATATACAAAAAAAATTACTTGCAAATCTAGATCAAGACTTTGCAGAGCTTCTTGCATTAATAGATGGAATGGTTCTGCTTGGTGAAGTTACACCCAGATCAATGGATTATCTGATTTCGTTTGGTGAACGATTATCAATAAAATTAATTTCATCAGCAATTAACGATTCTGGAAAAAAATCAGTTAATCTTACCGGAAAAGAAGTAGGTATTATAACTGATTCTAATTTTGGTGAATCTAAACCTCTAATTGATACAACAAGATTAAGAGTATCAAAAGCAATAGATTCCTTCTTTTCAAAGAAAACTATTCCTGTTGTAGGAGGATTTACCGGTGCAGACCAACATGGACATATAACTACATTTGGTAGAGGCGGATCTGATTATTCTGCAACAATTATCGGCTCTTGTATCAAAGCAGATGAGATATGGCTAATGAGTGATGTGGATGGACTAATGACAGCAGATCCAAAAATTGTCAAAAATGCAAAACTACTCAAAGAAGTATCATACGTAGAAGCAATTGAAATGACTCTGTTTGGTGCAAAGCAGATCCATCCACGAACATTTGAGCCCCTATTGACAAAGAAAATACCAATGAAGATTAGAAATTCATTTAATACAAAAAATGAAGGAACGTTGGTAACTGTATCTCCATCACCTTCTGTTAAAAATACTGTAAAATGCGTAAGTAATGTTCGAAATAATGGATTAATCGACATTCAAGGTGGTAGTATGGTTGGAACACCAGGAACTGCAGCAAAGATATTTGCAACATTAGCAAAGTCTGAAATTAATGTAATGATGATCTCCCAAAATCCCTCAGAGTCAAGCATTACAATTGTAGTAAAGAACAGCGATCTGGATAAAGCAGTTAGCTCATTAGAAATGGAATTACTAGGAAAAATTATAAAAAAATTGGATGTTACCACAGATGTAGCTATTATTGCACTTATCGGTTCTGGAATGAGGGGTACTGTTGGTGTTGCTTCTAAAATTTTTGGAGCAATTGAAAAAAATAAAATTAATGTATCGATGATTACTCAAGGTTCATCTGAGCTCAATCTTGCATTTGTTGTAAAAAATTCTGATACAAATGCAGCAGTACGAGCTTTACATAACTCATTCGCACTTGATAAAATCCATTAAGACAAAATCATTTAAGGGAACAAATTCAGTCAGATTTATTGAATAAACTAATTGCCATTTTAGTTATTGGAATTTTTGCAATTAGCATGGTTTCTATCTCTCTAACATCTGATCAATTTGCTGATGCAGGTTCTAGAAAGAAGATTCACTTTACTCAAACTACAACGTCTTCACAAGATCCAGTCAAGGACATGAAAATCATCAACTAGTATTTGTTCTATCTCCAAATGAAGGAACACTCTATGATGGTTCTATGACATTTACCTCAAGTGAGTCTGTCCAGATTGTGGTTTTACATGAAATTAATTCACAAGATGCAAAAGGTCAATCTACCTGGACTGTTGATGGAAAAACTGTTTATGGCTTATCTCTAATTGATTTATCAGAAAAATCTGGTTCTTTTGAATTTACTGGAGCCGCACTTGCATTACATTCATCAAATTCAAAGGAATTTACTGCAACTGTAAGTGTTGATGGCTGGATACGAGGACAACCAACCGAGATAACAATGCAAAAGATTGAATTAGAAAAAGATCCCTCATTACTACTCTCAAGAGCAAATGTACCAGCTACGATTCCAATGCATAAAGGAATCTACGAAGGAAATCAAGTTCTTTACATTATAACCGATGGAAGCGATAAAGAATATGCAAAAACTATTTCAGATAAACAAGGTTGGAATGTTGAACTTGCATCTACTATTGTAGATGTACCTGAAGATACCATTCAAAAATTATTTGTTTTTAAAAACGGAATAACAGGCAATGGAATCCATGGATTTCAAAATGAAGTATTTTCCAATACTCCATCACAAGAATCAAAATATAGTGCATTAAATTCTGTTATTGAAGTTACATGGAAAATTGGTCAAAAAGCATCATTAATTAAATCCGTAGATGATATAATTGCTGCTGAAGAAAGTGGTAGAGTTGAATTTAATGAGACAAAAATTATCCTAAACACTCCTCAAATAATTTGGCCTGATGGACAGATGAAAATACGTTCTGACAAAGAAATCACAGATGAAATGTCATTTGATGGAGGACAAATTGAAATCAATGAGGACGAATTAACTGTAACTTTTGTAGCTCATAGAGGTTGGGGACCCGATGGAAGAACAATTTACTATATTGTAACTGATGCTCCCCTTCAAGACCTGCAGAAACAATGGGGGTTGCATCTTCTCCTACTGCAAATTTAATAACACATTCTGGCGCAGTTGATCTTTTTCAATTTAAAAATGGAATTAAAGGATCTGGACCATTAGGATTCCAAGCAGGAATTTCTACTACATCACTTGATGATGATAATTACAGTCCAATGTGGAGAATTTATCTTGTTGAATGGAATGATGTAAAATCCGCAAAAATCCTTGAGACAAAGTCTGATATTGATTTCTTTCGAAACAATGATTTGATATCTGTTAGTATTGCACGACCAACTAACAGTGATCATATAGTTAACTGCCCTTTCATAGATCCATTTCAATGAAATTTCACTAAACGGATAAATTACTTGACAAGAAATTCATTTTAAAATTGATTGGTAAACTCTACATTGTTGGCGTTGGTCCTGGCCATCATGATCATATGACATTTCGAGCAAAAGAGGTAATCACTGAAAGTGATACAATTGTTGGCTATGAAACTTATGTGAATTTGGTTCAAGATTTGATTAAAGATAAAACAGTTTACCGCTATGCAATGACACAAGAAGTTGAAAGAGCTCATCAATGTATTGATCTTGCAAAATCAGGAAAAATTGTTTCACTTGTATCAAGTGGAGATCCTGGAATTTATGGGATGGCTGGATTAATTTATGAAACACTAGCTGAAACCGGTTGGAATCCAAATGATGGTTTACACGTTGAAATTATTCCTGGTGTATCTGCATTAAATTCCTGTGCATCAATTGTTGGTTCACCACTAATGACTGATTTTGCAGTTGTCAGCATGAGTGATTTATTGGTTCCATGGAAAATAATTGAAAAAAGAGTTGAATCAGCCGCACAAGGTGATTTTGTAATTGTTATTTACAATCCTGCTAGTAAGAAGAGAATTCATCAATTACAGGATACTAGAAAATTACTTTTAAAATATAGAAAGCCCACAACCCCTGTTGCTATTATCAAAGGGGCATTTAGGGAATCTGAAACAATTGTTATGACTGATTTAGAAAACCTACCAAGTCATTCAGATAAACTAGGAATGATTAGTACTGTGATTATCGGAAACTCATCAACGTATACTTACAAAGACTTGATGATAAACCCAAGAGGATACAAATCAAAATATAATTTAGAAGAACAAACTAATCCCGATCTTAAAGTCTAATAGCTTTTCTTTATTGCATTGCATAGATCTTCACTCAAGTCTAACTTTTCTCTTATTGGAGATATTATTTTTACTAAATAATTTCCAACGGTTTGTTTTAAATCCCCTGGATGTAATTTCTTTTCAGCAAATTCTACTTCAAGCTGATTAAAATTAGAATATGATACATTGCCACCAAATTTTTCCGGTCTTTCAACATTGATTTCATCAAATTCATGAAAAATTACTGTTCTTGCAATTTCTAATAATGGATTATTTTGTGTATTTGCTTCTTCACACCATGCTTTGCTAATTTTTTTCTTTATTTCATTATCTGTATTATGTATAAAAACACCTGAATTTGGATCTGATTTGCTCATTTTTCCTAATATTTGAGAATCACTAATATCTGCAGGTTTTGACAAGCCTGGCAATAGTTTGTGATGAACAGCAACAGGAACTTTCCATTTCATTTTTGGAAAAATCTCCCTTACTAACATGTGAATCTTTCTCTGATCCATTCCTGCGTGAGCAATATCTACATCTAATGAGTGAATGTCTACTGCTTGCATCGGAGGATAGAGTAATTTTGCTAGCTCAATCTTTTCTTCATTTTCAGAACGTCCCATTATTGTTAGAGTTCTCATTGTTCTAGCAAGAGACATGTGTTTTGTAAATTTTACAAGCTCAGACCAATATTCTGTCTTTTCTTCATATAACTTTGATCCTAAGATAATCTCTGCATTAGGGCAAACTAGTTTGAAAGCATCTTGATAATATTTTGAAACTTTTGAGATTGTCTCCCAATCTCCTCCCAGTTTATCATTAATTAAAGTGTGCCAATCTGCAAGAAAAACCGTGCACTTGACACCCGCCTTTGCAAAATCATTAATTTTGAAACCTGTACTAATTAAGCTACCAAGATGTAAAAAACCAGATATCTCTAAACCTATGTAATGTTTTGGTGATGAATTTGTTTTGAATAGATCAATTAATTCATCATGCGTTACAACTTCTTCAGTAGGTGGCCTTTCAATCAAATCTACTTTATCTGTAATATCCAAATCAAAACAACTTTTACGATGTAAACCTATAAAGTTATTCAAATCATTTGGTCGAATTTGGAAGATTTGAATAGAACATATGTTTACAATGTTTGTGACACTTGAAGAAGGATTAGAACTAATTGAAAATTATAAAAAAGGACTAGAAAAATTTTTAGAAACATTACCTGAACAATCAGTTCAACTAGGCTCTGAAATGATTAAAACTCTTACAATGAATTCTAAAAATGAAATTACAAATTTAGAGGCAATTGAAAAAGCACTAAAACGACCACCTAAGTCTAGTTTGTGACAATAATTTTCTAAATTCTCATTTACAATTTTTTTTGTGCTTTCTTAAGTCTTCAAGAGTATCAAATTCAGTTCCACAAACCCTGCATTTGTCTTTTTTCTTATTATGTGCCTTTTCTTGATGTTTTTTTAATCTCTCAGAATTTGAAAGAATTGTTCCACATTTTTTACATTTTAACTCATTCGCACTAGATCCGAATAGTCCCACATTGGAAGTATTACATACTAGAAAAAAAAGCTTTTACGTTAAATCTATCTAAAATTGTATTATTTTTCTTATTCATCTAGGCTTTTTCTAGGTTTTACACTGAGATAGAATGCGTGAGTGCTAATGATAAATGCCGCAAGAAATACTTTGGTTGCAAATATTAAATTCCATGGTCTTTCTGGATCTGGATATGCAACTGATAATCTATCAATATCTGGAACTAATCCGTCAATAACCCCTGCAGTAATTTGTGCATTTAATACTGTAAAATTGTATAAAACTTCATAGAGTGAAATAATTGAAAATCCCAATAACATTAACTGAAGTAATGACATCTTTACCCCAACAACTTTGTCTCCAGCAGTTCTTCTCCAACCAATTCTAGAAACACAATACCATCCAATTATTGTAGAAAAAAAGATCCAAGTTGATACTCTGGCAAAATTTTCAAAAGGAATAGTTGTATTATGAATTGCCTCCCCCATAACATAAGTACCATTTTCTATCCATTCTACCATTGTTACATATACCCCAAAAACTAGAGATGACACCATAATGAATCCACAAATATAGAAAATATTTCGATAAACCTTGTAACCTGCATCAGTTTTTTCAAGATGACGTGATTTCATTATGCCGTTTGCCAAATCTTGAAATATAAAAATTCATGTATACTAAACGAGATTTATAGACTAATTATAAACAGAATATTGTTGAAAATTGACATTAACATTCCTATAGTGGGTAATGAAGAGATTACTGCAGTCACTTCTGTACTCAAAAATGGTACCTTGACCTCATCTGCCTATTTAGGAGGAAAATATGTTCAATCTTTTGAAAAAACTGTGGCCTCTTTTGTAAAATCAAAATATGCTATTGCAGTAAATTCTGGAACTGCTGCTTTGCAAGCTGCTCTATATACATTGAATATTAAAAAGGATGATGAAGTTTTAATCCCATCATTTACTTTTGTTGCTACAGCAAATGCTATTGTTTCAACAGGGGCAAAACCTGTTTTTGTTGATATCTCAAAAGAAAACTATACTATAGATCCGGATGATCTACAAAAAAAGATAACAAAAAAAACCCGTGCTATTATTCCAGTTCACCTTTACGGAAATATAGCAAATGTAAAGCAACTCTCAGAAATTAGTAAAAAACATAACATTCCTATTATTGAAGATTCTGCACAATCTTTAGGTTCTACATACCAAGGAAAACATACTGGTACTTTTTTTGAAATGGGATGCTACAGCATGTATCCTGCAAAAGTAATGACTTCTGGAGAAGGTGGATTTATTGTAACTAATAACAAAAGATTTCGAGATAAATTACTGATGGTTAGAAATCATGGAATGTCTCATGGATATGATTCTAGAATATTTGGTTTAAACTTAAGATTACCTGAAATTAATGCAGCAATTGCAACTATACAAATGAAAAAACTACCAAATTTTCTCAAAGCTAGAAAAAAAAATGCAGAATTTTTATCAAAATTAATCTCTGATCTTAAAATAATACTTCCATATCAACGAGAAAATGAGAACATCAATTGGTATCTTTATACCATTGCAACTGCAAAACGCAATAAACTTTTGAAAAAACTTAATGAAAAAGGAATTGGTGCAGCTGCTTACTATTCTATACCAATTCATAAGACTCCTTTCTACAAACTAAAAATCAAATTACCTGTCACTGATTGGGCCGCCTCTAATGTTATTTCTTTACCAATTCATCCAAAGGTAACCCAAAAAAATATTGAATTTATTGCTAAAACTATGCGTGATGTATTGTGAATTCATTAGGGGAGATAATTGGAGAACTTTGTAAGGTTGTTTTACCCATTCCTGAGGAATTTTATCATGATAATTCAGATTCAACTATAGCAGTTTGTACACTCTCAAGCATAGATTTACTCAAAATATTTGCAAATTCTGAAATTCTAAATGATATAGCAATAGCAGGTAGACTATCTGAAAATAAGGGAATTGACTCAATTATTGAATATATTAATAAAAATCAAAAAATCAATACAATCATAGTTTGTGGCAAAGAAGTATGTGGTCATAAATCTGTGCACTCATTATTTCAGTTACACAAAAATGGTGTTGATAAAAATAACAGAATAATTAATTCATCTAGTCCCGATCCATATCTTACCGTTTCTAAATCCAATATTACATATTTTCAAAATAATATAACTCTTGTAAATTTAATTAATTAAATTAATTTTGAAAAAATTTTAGATAAAATTAAAATTCTTTAATATCCATTTCTTTGTCTTTCTCGATTAATTTCATTTTTCTTTTTGTATTCATTTACAATGTCATCTGGAGTAAGATCTAGTTCAAGAGATGCTTGAACAACAAAATGCCAAATATCAATTAATTCTTCTCTTGCTTCAACTTCATTAAACTTTGTTGGTGTTTTCCACCATTTCCAATTTGTTGTTCTTTGTAGCTCTACTGCTTCATGCATTATTGCAGTACACAAGGCAGAAACTCTTCCCTCAGAATCTTTTGGATATCTACTTAGATTCATCATATCTGATAATCCTTTTTGAAGTTTGAATATTGTATCTAATCTATCTTCTATTTTTTCTGACATTTCTTATGACAACAATAAATTAATTTGAGAAATAATTAAACTTAAATCTTTTTAGAATCGAATCATTTTTTCATACATCTTGATCCGTTTTACAATATCTCCATTTTTAATTTTTAATAATCCATCTAATCCATATTTTTCAACTGCAAAAGAACCCATAACATTTCCATAAACTACTGCTTTCTTAATTTCAGATATCTTAGTTGATTTTTTACTTGCAAGATATCCTATCATTGCTCCAGCAAAGGAGTCACCTGCACCTGTAGGATCTACAACATCTTCCAATGAAAATCCTGCTGTTGGAAAAATTACATCATCGTAAAACATTAACGATCCATGCTCTCCTTTCTTAATAATCACATATTTTGCCCCCCATTGCATCATCTTTTTTGCACATTTAATCAAGTTGAATTCTTTTGTGAGGAGTTTAGCCTCTTCATCATTGATTACAACTGCGTCTACTGCTTTAATCATCTTGATCACTGCATCTCGTTTACTTGATATCCAAAAATCTATAGTATCGCACATAGAAAATTTTAGATTATCAAATTCTTTAATTAACAAAGTATTTTGCTCTGGATCATTATTTGCAAGATACACAAATTGAGATTTTTTATATGCCTCAGGAACTCTGGGTTTAAAATCTGCAAGCACATTTAATTCTGTTTTCAAAGTTGATCTGGTACTAAGTGTATTATCATAACTTCCATCATACCGAAATGTTTTTCCATTTTTAATAATTAATCCTTGTAAATCAAGATATTTAGATAAAATTCTATGATGTTGTTTTGGAAAATCTTTTCCAACTACTGCAATTAATCCTGTATTTACAAAATTACTTGCTGAAATTGCTGCAAATGTTGCTGCACCCCCTAGAACATTTTTTAAAGTTTTTTTTGGAGTTCTAATTGTATCTAATGCAGTTGAACCAAAAACTGTAAGCATTTGAGAAAAAAATTATTTTTGATGTATAAATCCTCTTGCCTGTTCTTCTGTTGGATAGTAAACAAATGGAACATCAATAGATGTAAAGAGTACATCGTATTTTGTTATTCCTGTAATTTTTACAGATTGAGATTCTTTATCTCTATCTGAATCAGTATTAAAAACACCTTTGACAAAGCTACTATCTAATGGTTGTAATGTAAATGACTCTAACTTACCTTTACCAATCATTTCGTCATTTTCAATAATAAAAAATTCAGTTTCACCTGCTGTTAATATTAGTAATGAGGGATTCACAAATTGTAATTCAATATTATAGTCTGATCCTTTTTCATTTTCGTTTAATAGTTCACTCTGAATTATGTTTACTTCTATTTGTGACGCTGATGCATACTGTGAATATCCAAAAATACTCATGCCTAATACAAAGAGAATAATTAATCCTCCTTTTTTAGATGATTTCACGACTAATTCTAGCAAAATTACATTTTAACTAAAAAGCAAAAAAATACCAATACATTGTGTAAAAATTTTGATCTAATCTTTAAGCTCCTTAGAGCTACCAAAATAAATCAAAACTAGATGATTGTTTCTCATTGGCTAGAATTAAACTCAAGCTAGGAGAAAATGAAATTGAGATTGAATCTAGAGATTTCTATGTTGATAATCAAACGATAGGTGAAGTTATTGATAATATTTCAGATCATTTACCAGAAAATCAAGCAAAAATTATGTATGAAACTGATTCTACTGAAAAATCAATCGAATCTTCAACTCAATATGGTTTAGAATATCTTAATGATGCTGAAGCATATGAACCGGAATTTGCTGAACCACAATATATTACTCCTAACGAAATTAAATCAAAACTACGAATTTTAGAAACAAGTAAATTTTTTGATTTGCCAAGAACAGTTACCGAAACTGTTCAACAACTAAGAGAGTGCGGTTGGGCTACAAGTCCATTAGATGTCTCAAAAACTTTAGCAAAGATGGCATCAAACAAAGAAATTATGAAAAAATCACATGAGAATAGAATTCATTATTTTATTCAAGAATCATTGATAGCTAACTAGAAGAATAATTACATTTTCTGCAATTAGAAAAAGTTTCACCATCTAGATGATCAAAATGCGTGTTACATTGATTACATGTGTGATGCATATCAAAATATTCATCTTTTTCAACTTCTCCAACTCTGTTAGATTCAAGATCTGTACTTTTGCATTTTATGCAATGACAACCACACTTAATTTTCATATCTTTTCTCCGATAATGTATGTATAGTTTTAATACATATACAAATCATTGGAAAAGAAAAGGGACATACCATTAGAAATTGACGATCATTTCAAGCTCTATGGAAAAGAACCATGGGAAGTTGATTATGGTGAAAAGTGTCCTATTTGTAATACTAGAATTGATGAGTATGGTTTTTGTTCATGTGGCTCTAGCGGAGATTGAATTTTTTCATAAATGGAATAATAAGAATAATCAAAAATCCTACTGCTAATGGAGCAATTATTGGAAATTCAGGTACAACAGTGGTTCCTATAATTGTAATTTCTCCTGAAGATTCAGGTCTCATATTAAGCCAAACATGAGTTCCATTGTTGGCATATTCATTAAACAAAATTTCTTTGCCATCAAGAAATACTGTGTATGGTTCCCATAACAATTCTAAGGGAATAACAGTTGTGACAGATTGATTACTGCTATTTAGTTTAAAACTAATTTCTTTTGTTGGTTGATTGAAATCAAAACTTTCTATTTCTGCAAAAGTTTTAATCTCTACAAGAAATTTTTTGTCTGTCCAATTAACTTGTTTAATCTCTTTTGGTTCATT
>JAOTUX010000011.1 GCA_029863665.1 Candidatus Nitrosopumilus sp. | reverse complement strand
TTGTTGTTACCCAAATTACACTAGGTGCACTAGTAATTGATCTAAAGCTTCATGCAGTTCTAGTTGCCATTCATTTAGGAGTTGGAATTCTTTTATTTGCAATGGTGCTACTCACTACTTTGTTTGCATTTAGGATTACCAAGCCAAGAATCGAAACTAAGACCTAATTTTGAATTTTAAAATCTCTGGAAAATAGATGTAAGCTACAACTATTCCAAGCATTAAAGCACCTATTGTAATTGCTATGAAAAAGATATAGCCAAAGGGATTCTGGGTTCCCATGTTAAATGTATACGTTAGAACACCTGATGTCCCTTCCATATCATACAAGTCAACTCTGACTATATGATTTCCAGAATTTTCCCAGACATGGTCCATTTCTACGTGAGCTCCTTCGTATGATTTTGGAGGAATAGCCTCTATTTGCTGTCCATTATAAAAAATTCTGGCACCTAATGTAAAGCGGTCAACCTCCTCAAAGTCCACATCAGTAACTCTAAACAAAATTTGTGAAGTTTCGCCGATTTCTGGAAATTCTGGTAACGTGGCAACTTGGACTCTGTAGCCTCCAATGGTAGATTCAGCTGAATTAAACATAGAATGCCCGTATGCCTCAGAAAATATTGGCGTAATCATCAAGACTAAAAATATCGTCATCAAAATTGATCGCAAATTTATCATTCAACTAAATTATATCAGTCCATGAATAAAGGGTTAATCAATTCTGACAGGAAATTTTACAAAACCTTTAAATTCTTATTGGCAAGACATTCATTCGTTGACTATCGTAAGCAAATCTATCGATATTAAAACTCCAGTAGATAATGTTTTTACCTATTTTGCAAGACCAGAACATGTTTCTGATCAAATCAAAAACGATGCTGTAGGAATGACTGTAGTTCCTATGGATATTAAAGAAGGCATGGGAGTTGGAACAACATTTAGAGTGATTGGTGATTTTAGTGGTAAACGATTAGAGTGGGATTGTGAAACAACAGAGTTTACCAGAAATGAAAAAATCACTGCAAAACAATTTGAAGGTCCATTTAAAAGATGGGAAATTACAAATGAATTCAAATCACTAGGTGATAATCTAACTAGGGTAACTATGACAGTTGATTATGAAATGCCATTTGGTCCATTAGGAGCAATTTTAGACAAGGCAAAGTTTGCAAAATCAGCAGAAAAAGGAATGGAAACTGCACTTTATAACGTTAGAGGTTTACTTGAAGGAAATGGTTCAATCCCAGTATACATTACCTTAGATGCATACCAAAAACTATTAGCTGAAAAGAAAAAGATGAATGATGTACCAGTTTCAACTGTACTTACTGCAATCCTTGAAAAGTATGATGAAATTGAAGCTACAGCACAAAACTAAATTCTCTATACCAGTAAAATCTTAAGATTAATAACAACACTAGGCTCTGCAACTTTTATGGGTCTATGGCGCAGCCAGGTAGCGCACCGGACTCTTAATCCGGTTGTCGAGGGTCCGAATCCCTCTAGACCCGCCATTTTGAATTTTAGAATCTTTTACAACATTACACCTCTTTACGCACAAAAGCTCGAGAATTTCCTAACGAGGATTTACTATTATGTTATCTGTAGGGGGAATATTGTCTAATCAAAACAAACCAGTTCTATCACTTGCAAATCTAGAATCTAAAACATCAGAAGATCCTTTACAAGTATTTTACAGTGGAATAAAATCAGTTGAAACTAAAACTGCTTACAAAAAGACATTTAGTGAATTTCTTAATTCAATTAAAGACTTTGAAGGTACATTTGAAGAAAAGGCAAAACAGTTTATTGATTTTGCAAGAAAAGAGCCTGAGAAACTAAAACAGCTACTCAAAAATTATGCTATACATCTAAAGCAAAGATCAGAAAAACCAATTTCTAGTTCTGAGTATCTGAGCCCAAGCACAATCCCTAACAAATTCAAGGGAATCAAAAAGTTCCTAAAAATGAATGAGATTCCTATGGAGTGGACTAACATTGAGGCAATATTTCCAGAAATAACTAATCTTCACCCTACTCGTGGGTACACTACAGAGGAAATAAAGCAAATTCTTGATTATTCATCAGACGTATCTAGTGATTTTATCATTCTTGCTGAATCCTCTTCTGGAATGCGAGTTGGGGGTTGGGAAAGTCAAACTTGGGGGAACATCAATCCTATCTATGAAATAACAATAGGTCAATACACCCATGACAAATCAAAATCAAAGAATGGTAGAATTGTTTGTGCAAGTATGATAGTGTATAATGAAACCTCTTCAAAATATCTAGGACTGATCTCCATTGAAGCATGGGATAAACTCCAAGCTGTTAGAAAATATTGGACTGAGAGAATGGGACAAGAACCAAAACCAGAAGACCCAATCATTCTAACTCGTTTTAGGGATGGTAGACCTTTTTCCAAAAGGGGATTACAAACCAAAATGTATCATATAGTCAAGCGCTCAAATATTCAGGAGAGTCTCAAAAAGGATAAACGAGCATATGAAGTCCCTGCAACCCATGGACTAAGAAAACGTTGGAACAAGATAATGTCAGAACAGAAAATAAATGAAGACTCGCATGCAAATCTGATTAGAAAAGAACGACTGTTTGGTCATAAAATTGGTGTGACTAAATCTGATGATGCTTACTTTTTTAGTGAAATTGAAGAGTCAGTTCCACAATATCTTCGTGCAATGCCTGATCTAATGATTTCAGAAGAATACAGGGCAAAGCGAGAATTAGACCTGATTCAGACTGAAAATGAAAAACTCCAGCAAACACTTCAGGAAAAGAATATTGCATTAGAGAATCCAATTCCAAGGAAAATTGCCCCTCTTTGGAAGTGATTTATGTAAAAATGCCCTAGTCCAGTCAAAACTATTGCCAAAATAACCGTTATTGCCTCTCCTTTCCACTCTACTGGTCTTTGTAGTTTCTTAGACTTCTCTTCAATATGGTCATGATTAGGATCTTGTTCGTTAATTTTTCTGCCACACTTGGCACAAAAATTAGAGTCTTCTTTTAATTCAGTACCACACTTTTTACAGAACATGAACAATTAGATAGTTCAAACTATTTTTGTATTCCTCAATTCAAGTCATCTTTAATATCATATGAAAAAGTAAAAAAGTTATTGAGAATTTTATTTTTGATATTACTCTTGTTGTTAGTTCCATTTTTCACACTAGTTAATGCTCAATACATGGGAGAAGTTACTCCTGATATCTGGTATGAGAAATCTAAAATCGTTTTACAAGAATACGTGGATAATGTACTAATTCAAAATGCCACCATTGTAAATGACAGTATAAAGACACGAATTTCCGTAGCACCAGAAGATAGTTTACCTCCTACACATCACGTTAGGATTATTTACGATGTCATTGAAGATGATAAAATTCGGCATTGGGATTCAATATACAAGATAGATTTTGGTGCATTTGCAAGAACTCCAGAGAATGCAAAACTAGTAAAAATATATGAAAATGAATATCTTGCTCCAAACCAAATTAAAAATAAAAAATTTGAGGAAGTTGAAAGTTACCTAACTGGTATGTTACAAAATATAATGTGCAGGCAAGGATTTGACAAAGTCACCAAAGAATCAACTGATGAATCAATGTGTGTAACGCCAAAATCCGTTGGTAAATTAGTAGATAGGGGTTGGATAAAAATGGATTATTTAGCACTTGGAATCCTAAAAAGTGAAAATTATAATTCCGTTTATGTTCCAATAACTGTAACTCACATGCAACCATACGAAAATAATCTCAATTACAGTTTTATATCGACAACAGTTTGGAATTTGCGAAATATTCCAAGTGATTATTCGGTGAATGTGATTGATCCTCATGGAGAAGAAGTCAAAAACTGCTCAACTCCCAGTGCTGAGAGTCCTCAGAGTCCACATTCAGTAAATGAATGGAGATTATTTCTAAACACATGTGGTCATCAACGAATACTTGGAAATTACACCGTGATTGTATCCTCTGATACTTTAAATGAAAAACTTGTGGTAAATGTCGATAAATGAAGCAATAAATGATCCGTATTGCCTAGTTTGGTCACTTGCATTGTATGCGGGAATTACAATTTTATCTGTTATTGGGTTTATGGAAATTAGAAAATGAAAATTAAATATATTATTTTAATCGTGATACTTTCTTTTACGGGATTTGTTATCTGGTCTCTGGCTGATACGGTATGCAAACCATGTATCATACCTCCAGATGCACCTGATAATTATTATTGCGCCACTGTATGTCATCCTGAACCGCGTTGGTATTCATGGTTTAGATAATTAGAAAAGATTAGAACGCTTTATGAGCTTTCAATGAGTTGTTATATTAAATGAAATATTTTACAATTTTTTTAATTTTGATTGGATTTGCATTCATTTCTCCTTTCATACTCTCACCGTCTGAAGCAGTTTCCACAGGAATTCAATGTGATGTCAATAATGATTCAAAGCTAAAAGAGATAGAGAAAAATCCTGCAATTCATCTATTCTTAGAATTTCATCCATCCTCGTTGGTAGAAACCCATCAAACATCAGACAAGTCAGGAAATCCAACTATGCAAATAGAATATCGACATAATGGTCTGGGATTGGTAGTTGAAATATTTAAGAATGAAAATTCCGAAAATTGCTTTGTTGGAAGTTATAATGTATCATACGACTATCCCCCTTCAGGATTGGGTGTTAGTTTATCCAAAAGCAATCATTTTGAATCCGATCAGATTCAGCAAACGGTTTCAGCCATAAAGGATCTTACCAATCCCAGAAAACAGATGAAAGAGGGAATTCCACTTTACGAGATTAAATGCAAAGAGGGATTGAATCCCATTTTCAAGCGAGACAGGGTTCATCCTGCATGTGTTACAGACTCTTCTGGGAATGAATTACTCATGAGAGGATGGACACCTCTGCGAATGGGAATGCCTGCAGAAACCAATATCCTGATAACATATAATGCAACAATGGTTTATCCCCAAAAAGTAACAAAAGAGTATGATCCTAGATCACCATACTTTAACCTGATCTTCTTTGTAAACAACGACATTGTTCCACATACTGTAAATGCAATAGATGATAGCTGGAGTACTGGAATAATTGAATCAGGTCAAATGGGTTCAATGAGTTTTAACCAAACTGGAAGTTACAAGTATTACGTTGCAGAAAAACAACAAACTACTGGAAGAATACAGTTTGAACCAATGCCAGAACCTGAACCTACCTATACGCTTACCGAAGTTCACTGTTTTCCAAATCAAATTATCTATAATGATGAATGTGTGTACTTACTTGCCCCAACTGATGAATTTCCAAAAAAAATGACCAAATATTTCTTAATGGTTGATGATGTGATTATTAATTTTTGTGAAATAGAAAGTACAACTTTACAGGACAGAGAATATGTTAGTGGCAAGACTTTAGACACATGTTTTGAGATTTCTTCTTACACATTATCTGATGTTAATGTAATAGAATTTCAAAGCACAACTCCTCCAACTTGGATTAATATCAAAATTGAAAATTTGACAAGAAACGTAGAACTTGGCTCTTCACCAACATTCAGTGTAATTGAGTCTGGATGGGGAAATGGTTGTACTTCCCCCACACTAGAAGTATATCACATGAAACAAGAAATAGGAAATGATCACACTTCTGATGATTTAATCTATAAACATCGGATTGTATACTCGTGCCCTTACTATAAGCCCATATATCCGCCTCTCTATGTTCTAAGAATTTGGGATGAATCTGATTTTCCAGAATTTCCAATATGTGAAGAGCAAGGGAGGTATTTGATAATTGGGGATTCAGGATATGAGCGTCTGCCTTTAGATTATTACTATTGTGGAATAGAAAATGAAAACGAGAATTTTGATAATTGAAACTTTAGACCAAAACCGATTAGGTACTTGGTGAGAGTTTCAATTGTATTTAGTATTGCAAATTAGTATTTAGAGAATGCTAATCATTTGGATGAATGATTCATCCATTAGCGTTAAAAGTAAATTTTGCAATAGTATAACATGGAAAATAACACTGAACCTTCACCTGCATGGGAACAACTAATGGGATTGTCTTGGACAATACTTGATGAAGAATAACTCTAATCATTAGAAGTCTTTATGAGCTTAATAATTTCAATTTAAAGAATTGTGAATGATTCCAACAACCTCTTTGTAATTTGTACTATCTATGTACCAATAATGATGATTTTGTTATTTTATCCACAAATTAATGATTTTTACATCTATTCTGTACCGTTGAATAGTTTTACTGTAGAGCCTAATTTCTCATTTGGACAAGATAGAATCCAAAAAATCTATCAAGACCAAGACACCAAATGCTTTACCACGCTTAACAATAATCTATTCTGTTATGAAACGCCAAAACTTCACGGAGAAACTTCGCTGATTTCATTCATGATTGGGACAAATGGAATAGACGGTGAGATGCACCTTGTTCCCATTGGTATGAATGAAAATTATTTTACAATGAAGAATATGACTAGGGTTTCTGGAGATTTGGCAAAGATCACATTTGCAGACAATAATTACAGGGTAGGAAATGAGGACAGAACCATTTATGAAATAACTGACAAGTTTGAATTTGATACAATTATTGAAAAATTTGATACCTTTATTGCAAAATGCAATAATTATGAAGGAGACTCTGTAACTATTGTTCAATATCTAGGAGTTGAGACAATTGATGGCGTTGATTATTTTCTGACTTGGCACATGCTTGCGCATTCAGAGAAAGGAATCGCATGTGATTATCCACAAATCATCCAGCATAGTTTGAATCATAACTTTAAGGAACTATAGAAAATGAAAACTAGACTTTTGATTACTGGGATTGGATTGGTTTTGTTTGGACTTGTAAACTTGTTTCGATACATGCCAATATCACTTACCTTGATAAACAAACCATTTCCCTTTGACCACCTTTACAATGTTGTGCCAACCGATGGAAAAGGAACGAGTATTCAGATTGGATATTTGTCAATAGATGAGGCAGTGAATGATCCTTATTGGCTATTTTGGTCACTGGTATTTTATTTGGGAATTGTTTTTATTGGTTTTGCAGTTTGGAGAAAAAGAAAATGAACACTAGATACCAAATAATAACAACTGTCATTGCAATTTTGCATTGGATTTACTATGGTCTGACAATGTTAATAGTAATAATAAATGCCGAAACATGGTTTTTTGGTACAAAAATTAATGGAGATCCTGCACTAATGCTTCATTTTAGCTACGGTATTAGTGGATTAATTGTTGGCTATCTAATATATCGACAAAAGAGAATTGCATATGTTTTAGCAATTATCTTATTTGCATTTATGACAATTTCTTTTAGATTACAATGATGAAAACGAGATTTTTGATAATTATTGGACTGGTGACTGTTGGTACAATGATTGCATTTACCATTGGCGCTATGGAATACCAGTCTGTGTACAATCAAAACTGTAATTCAGATGGAGGATATGTTGTGGGATTTCTAAAGTGCACCTACATTAATGAGGATTATTCATCATCATATTATGAACATGCTCAATATATGGTAGAACAATACTTTATGGATGCGCTAAATGAAACTCATGATGATAATTTACAAGTAAACATATTCGTTGTAATTAAATCTCAAAATAATACATCTCAATATGATAATCATTGTGGTTTTGCACATTTGGAACGTGAGGAAGTTTGGTTTGATGCAGATTTTGCAGAAAATCGTATAGTTAAAGCACATTTCGTTGATCCTCCTTCTCCGTACTGTGAAGATGATGATCATAGCTGTTTTTGTGACTTGCAAGAAGAATTGACAGGTGAAAGAGTAAGTTATGAAGAATTTTTCAGAGAGCATGTATCTCAAACTTGCCCAATAATTCCCATGCCTGATGAAGCTACTAGTTTTGATCCAACAAAATGTGAATGGCAAGAACGCAAGATAACACAAAACGATGAAAAAATCGCTGATGATTCTGGATGGATTACAGGGGAGGATTATTGTCAGGAGTGGTGCGACAATGATGAATTATACCAAATGGGATGTGATCAACCAATACTTGCACATCTTGCTAAATATTCAAATTTATTTGATGATGATTTTAATGGTGAATTCTTTATTGATCTTATAGGATTACCTGATGGTGTATCTCAAGAGAAATTTGAATGGTGTGTGGATTTTATTTATGAAAAACGACTTTTTAATGTAACTGTACTTGATTGTAATATTCCAGATAATCCGCATAAAGAATATCAATGCTTTAGAGAATCTTTTTCTAATTGCCAACTATCTAAAGTCGATCCAGATATTTACACGATAGAAGGTTCACCCATTTACACCAATGTCACGACAACTAATGATTGCAAAATCTATGGAATAATTGATACTACCACTGATGTACATGGTGATCGTGGAATCATAAGGACTACATGTGAAACTTTGACTGATGATCAGTACGGTTGGAACATTAAAGATTGTGATGCCCTCAATTATCCTGAAATGCAATTTAATTATGAGATGCAATTATACCAACAAATTTTGGAATGTGAGGAAAACGGTAACACTTGGGTTCGTGAGAAATTGGAATGTGTTGAGGATTAGAAAATGAAAAATAGATACAAAGTCTAGGTTGACATCTCTTCCAAATTAAGGGATTTAAAATAAAATTCAATAGATAGGAGATTAAATCAAACAATGAATAATAGTGTCAGTTGAGGAAGCAAAAATACTAGCAAAGAAAAAACATGCTCGTCAAACCCGAAAAGATGGCAAAACCCCTTACTTTAATCATCTAGCAAAAGTTGTAAAAAACCTTGAAAGTTTGGGAATTACTGATAAAGAAATTCTGTGCGCGGGATGGCTACATGATACAATAGAGGACACTGATGTTGATTATGATGAGATTTATGAGAAATTTGGCAAAAAGACTGCTGATTATGTGGCATCAGTTACCAAAGATACAAGACTAGTCAAATCAAAACAAGAAAAACAATACATTACTCAACTAAAAAATTCCCCATGGCAAGCCAAAGTTGTAAAATTAGGAGATATTTTAGCCAACTTTGAGGATTTGGAATACTCTGGATATGATTTTAAAAAACAACAAAGCAAAGTGCGAAATAAGACGCCATACATTTTAGCAATAAAAAATGGAATAAAATTAAACAAGAACAAGATCCCAAACTTGGATAAAGCAGAAGAGAAACTAAATTCTTTGTTGGAGAACTATAATCAAAAACTTGTATCGTTTTAGATAGTTTCTCGTAATATTTTTGAACTATTATGAGGAATCTCGTTTAATGACTGTTAAAAAAGCACTAGAACTTCTGAATTATTATTCAGAGAAAAAATCTATAATGAAAAAAGATTTTCTCAATAGAAACATGCCTTGGAATCATGGAGATGTGTCCCTTTATCCAGTGTCAGAGGGTATGGCGCAGGTAATGGAGACCGATCTTGAATTCATCAAGGCAATAAAGAGTCAAATCGAACCAAACTGTAAACATCCAAAGAAATTCCAAGACATTGATCCTGATGGCAATTCATATTGTATGGATTGTAATATGGATCTCTAACTCTATTTTTTAGTCACGTAATGTTCCAATGATTACAATGTTAAATTTAATTTTCAAAAAATGCAAGATAACGTAAAAATACTCTGGATGAATAAATTATAACATTATGTATTTATCATATCTTGATTCATCTGCAAGACCTGATTTTCGTGATGCAGAAAATTTTACTGGGGCTTCAATTACAGTAAATGAACATCAGTGGTATTCTGTTAGAGGGAAAATTGAATCTATAAAGAAAAAACATTTCCCACATATTCCACCTGAACATGTGGAATTTCATGCTAAAGATATGATTAACCGATCAGGAATATACCGTAAACTTGAATGGGTACAAATTTATGAAATTTTAGATGATGTTTTTCAAATTATTGCTGACCCTGAAACCAAATTAACTATTATTGCATCTTTGATAATTAAATCTAAACTTAGAAAACAAATTGATTTGGAAAAATGGGGACACAGGTTTGTTTTTGAGCGACTTAATTCTTATCTTGATGAGCAAAATGAATTTCTCTTACAAACCGGACTACCCCACGAGTATGGTATTATGATTATGGATACTGAGGGACATAAAAAAGATCAAAAACTGAGAGACAAATTAGCAGATATGTTAAACAACGGAACATTTTACTCCAAACTAGACTATCTGATTGAAGATCCACTTTTTACTGATTCAAAATGGAGAAATCTCTCTCAAATTACTGATTGTGTTTGTTATTGTATTAGAAAGCATTTTCGAAATAATTCCGAAAACGTCCATAAACAAAATTGGGATAGATATTTCCAGTTAATTGAACCTAAATTTCATAACAAAGATGGAAATTATCATGGTTATGGTCTCAAAATTTTTCCATAAGCGAAAAGGTTAGGGGAGAAACTCCGCATCACCTCTTCATTGTGACCATAGGTCACACGCTTATTCTATAATACCAGATCTCCTTAAAAATACTTTGGTAATTTTATTAGATGGTTTTTGCAAAATTATGCCTCATAAGAAAACATATCCTAACTGAGCATTTCACGGCTGAAAATATCGAACAAAATTGGGGAAATATTTACAGGATTATGTTCTAAAATACAAAGGTTAGAAAGATTTAAAGCTCAGAACTTTATACTATTATTGAATTTGAACAGTTGTGAGATTCCTGCATTAGACTGTAATAATCCCTCTAGACCCGCCTTAAAAATTAATTTTAAACTGAAATAATTTATTTGATATCTTTTGTATCTGATAAAACTTCTAAATCCAATTCAATTTCTTTAGGTAACCCTTTCCACCATAAATTATTTGTCATTCTCAAAACAGAACTTTATTTTGACCTTATAGATCTTTCTACACATTATTCATTCTGGACGATCTAATCTAGGTGTTTTCTAATTTTTTCACTAAGGTAAATCTAATCTTTTCAGGTTCAATATCTTCATGCATATCTACATCGCTGATAATTTTGACCTTATAATCACTCCATCTTTTGAGCATGTTTCTTCCTTTGAAAACATTCTTAGAGTTTGATTCAGACTTTTCATAGGTTTCACAATTAACAATGTATTTTCCAGCCACACGATACATCTCAGATATTCCTTTTTTCAAATCTTCATCAATAAGACAATTCAAGAATTTATGTGTAAAAATAAAATCTATAGAAGAATCACCAAAAGGCAAATTTGTGATAGAACCCTTTTTAAAATCAAATTTAGGATTTTTCTTTTTTGCCATATCCAAAGCCAAGTCATTCAAATCGATTCCATGAACATCAAAGGTTTCTGGAAATAGTTTCAAATCTATACCAGTCCCACATCCAATCTCCAATACACTTTGACATCGTAAGGATATTGCCAAATCTCGGATAAATTTTGCAAACTCTTCGTTATACCTTGATTCGTTTTCTCTGGCATAATTATCCCAAAATTCTCTGTCATAACTCATGAAATAATTCCTAAACTCTAGTATTTGTTATTTGGTCTAATGCTGACACTTGCAGGAAATCATTTCTGTATCAAATGTGCAATCATGAGGACCATCTGATTTACCATCCACTGGAATCTTTTTCATACAATCATCATGTCTTCCTTTTCTACAAAACCAACAAATCTCCTCAGTATTCCCCGTTGAACAAGATTCCATGGTTACTATAGTAAAATTCTCTGTAAAAAGCTTCACGATTAGATAAAAGTCAACCAAGGAAGAAATCGTTCATCTTTGCCCATGACTACCTCGGTAAAGGATTTTTGTAAGGCTTTTGTAATCTTACCCATACTGCCTTTGCCTATCTTTACTTTATCGATTTGAGTTACAGATTTTACTTCAGCTGCAGTTCCAGTCATAAAGATCTCATCAGCACTATACAGATCATCTCTATCTAGATCCCTTTCAATTACAAATCCTCCATTTTGTTCAATTATCTGGATTACACTATCTCTTGTGATTCCTTCTAATCCACCTGCAGATAATGGGGGAGTTTGAATTACATTATCTTTTATAATAAAAATATTTTCTGCACTTCCTTCTGCAACTTTTCCATGAATGTTTAACATTATTGCCTCATCATATCCATTATCAAGTGCCTCCACTCTTGCCAGTGCTGCGTTTGCATAATTTGATGCAGCTTTTGCCTGCATAGGTTGAGAACGCGAATCTATTTTGATCCAACTTGAAACTTTACATTTGGAACCTGAGAACTTTCCTGCTTTGGATTCTCCCATTGCCCACTCCCAACAAGCAATTGACACGTCTACTTTATTTTCAGTAGGAGTCAAACCCATTGCGCCATATCCATAGTATGCAAGTGGTCTGATGTAACACTCTTTTAATCCACTAACTTTGACTGTTTTTAAAATAGCATCAGAAATTTCTTTTTTTGAAAATTGCATTTTCATTGAATATAGTTTAGCGGATTTGAAAAATCTATCAACATGTTCTTCTAGTCGAAATACTGCAGATCCTTTTGGAGTATTATAACATCTAATACCCTCAAAAACTGAGGTTGAATAATGTAATGCATGAGTTAAAACATGAACCTTGGCATCTTTGAAGGGTACCAATTTCCCATTCATCCAGATTTTACCCGTTTCTTTCATAGGAGAGAGAAAATAATGTGCTAATTTAAAGAATTATTTTTTTCATGCAATTACTAGGTAGAAACTAGATATTGAGTAAAGAAAATTTTGTTGTATGAATTGGATATTTGGTTTTTTAGGAATTGCATTACTTATCATCGGCCTGATTGGTCAGGCCTTTGAGATGCGAAAAATTAGACTCTCTTACCTTGATGAAGAATTAGGCTCAGCAAATATTTTTGGTAATAGAAAAAATTTCAAATGGTATGCCATAATTACCGCAGGTATTATTTCGTGGTTTATCGCTGAGCGTATTTAATAAAA
>JAOTUX010000223.1 GCA_029863665.1 Candidatus Nitrosopumilus sp. | reverse complement strand
ATGGATTTAGTGATCATTTTCCCATATCGTTGGTTGTAATTGATTAGAATTTTATGAAATAATTATTAATGTACCACCAGAGGGAATCGAGATTCCACCCCCAGAAAGAACAGTAGCACTAAAGCTTGAAGGCACAGTCAAGGTAACGCCACTTGGGATTGTTAAGACTACTCCGTTTTGGACAATGACATTACCTGCTGCACTTGCACTTGCAGTCATTGTACAACTGGATGTTATCACCCAATTACCAACCCCAGGAGGAGTACAGGATGAAGGAATTGAGACATTATTTGCCACTTCAACTGTAATAGATGTTGCATTGTGAGACAAATATGCAACCTTTACATTGTTTACCGTGAAATTTTGTCCAAAAGTTAAATTCGCATCCTTCCAATCCGCAGCTGTTGCTGCACCATTTACATCTACTATAGATGCCTCGGCAGTAGATTCTGCTGTTCCAGGGTGTCCGGTCTGGCTAACATGATACATCAACAACCCAGTTTTGTTTTCAGGGGTATGATCAAATGTATCATTTATTCGTGCCTCTAACGTATAGTAGTCACTTGGCACTCCACCCCCAAATGTAATATTTGCCAATAGGAAACCAGGACCAGGTGAAGGATCACTTAGTTTATCCAAAGTAAACATCATTGTTTGATTATTAGATATGGTAATGATATCAGCAGGTGGTATCCATCCAGCATGACTTCTATCGTAGGCAATTGGACCTGCACCATTTTCTGCCACGCTGTCAGAAATTTTACTCATTAATGACCATGGATCATCATAAGGGCCGTTTAAAATAGGTGGGGGTGTTGGAGTATGATCCCATCCTAGTGAATGCCCATATTCATGAGCAAGAACTCCAAAGCCACCACGATATCCTGTATCAACTGCAAATCCGTTAAGATTGGGGGTTAAATCTGGTAGATATGAAAGAAGGAAAAACATTGTTGCATTATGTGCATGAGTTTGAAGCCCTACAGGGCCAAGAAATGCAAATGCACAAGAACAACCATCAGGGGCATTAAATGAATTTCCATTAAAAATGAAAATTAAATGGTCAATATCATCTCCATTTGGGCCTGCCGAAAGAAGATTGAGTTGGTTGGTATTTTGAGGAGTATTATCAGTACCGTTAAAGTCGATTATCCCATGTGCTAGTTCAGCAGTCTTTATGGCCTCATAAGTAAAATTAAGTATTGTATTAGTGTTAAGATCCCCATAGAAAGATGTAGTGTTTCCTAGAGTAGACCAATCATGTATTCCCGATGATGTAATATTTAACGCTCCATAGGATGCACTATTAAAATAATTTGTCAAAGAGTATGCTCCAGCAGTAGAATTGAAAAAAAGATTGTTAAAATATGTCGAGTTATGTGGTTCAAAAGCATTATCTGAAAATTTTGAAAGTACTACGTGGGTTTGCAATTCACTTGGTACTGCAGTTCCCCCTGTATTCGTTTGTGCAACAGCTGGGTAACCCTGTGCATCTTGATCAGGAGTTATTTTTTCAATAGAATCAACTATTACGTTCACATCACTAAATGAATTAGAAAATTGAGCAACTGTTGTATTTGGAATATGACCTCTCACAATAACATTTTCAGATAATAAATCCATTAAAGAATCTGTAGGATTTGTAAATTCCAACTGATACGGAATTGGATTGTTAGCAAGGGGGCTATCAACAAATAGATAATATTTCATATCATATGTTCCATCAGCATAACTTATTTCAAGAATGTTGAAATTCCCTTCAAGTTCTATAGAGTCATTTTGATAAGGGTCTAATGTTTCACCAAAAGCCATCAAATTATTATCAATGGCACCAAAAATCAGGAATGCCAAAACAAATGAAATTCCAAAAAACCTAGGCTTGCTCATAATCATATTCCAAATTTAACAATAAATAACTTTATCCTATAGTCCACCCACGCTCAATGAGTTTTTCTTTTGTACTAGGTTTCACGCACGCAGGAGAGTTGTCACCTATTTTTAAGACAAGTTCAAGATGATCTCTGCATACAATTTCATCAGAAGGGATTCCTGCGCGGAACAAAGTTAGTGGGGGAAGTAAAAATTCATCATCAGGACTAAAAATTAAAGCGTTAAACGAGTATGGAGATATTTGATATTTTCCTTCCTGTTCATTTAAAAATAAAAACACACGATCATTGACGCTAAAGATTTTATCAATTGAGAGTTGAATTTCACTACTTTGTGCACCACTTCCGATCACAAAGAGGGTTTTAGATGTCTGTGGATTTTTCATAAATTTTTCAACGTTAATTTCATATTCTGTAAATCCTTCTGATGGATTTTCTTTAAGTGATATTACATTACCAATCAATATTACTTCATTTTCTTGATATTGTTCCAGTGGTGTCTTTTGAACCAGATAAGCAAAGGAATCAGGCACCACAAAAGACATTATAGAAAATGTCATTATCATCATAACAACAAAAAGGCAATTTTTTTTATTCATTCTTGTATGTTAATTACGCAATATATCCATAAAACCTTTGCATATCTTGAATACATTAATTTTTGTCTGAAAAATTTAGCTCAAATTTTTGATTACTTCATCAAAAACAGATGCAGGTTGTGGACCGTTTATTCTTTCGATGGAGCCATCAGTACCGATGATAAAAAATGTTGGAGTCGCATCAACATTATGGAATGCACCGACAGTATTGTTATGAGAAACTCTTTTACTATACATACCAGAGTCAAGACATTCATTGAATTTTTCGGTATCAAGACCAAGTTCTTCCGCAAAGACCTTCAGATTTTCAGTGTTTGCCCAACCATCTTCAATGCCTCGTTGATTATTGTACAAATGAGTATGATATTGCCAATACATTCCCTGATCCTCTGCACAGTATGTAGCTTGAGATGCAGAGATAGAGTCCTCACCTAACCAAGTTAAATCTAAAAAGTATAAT
>JAOTUX010000222.1 GCA_029863665.1 Candidatus Nitrosopumilus sp. | reverse complement strand
ATCAGCAAATTCAACTAATACATCAAAGTCAATATTTGATGCCTTGCTGATTCCAGATACCTTTCTTGAATTTTCAATTGCGTTATGTAACAGATCATATTTATCGACAATTCCCTCTATGACAAATTCTGCAGTAACTATTTCAGTGGATTCTTCATAGCCAGAAACTAATTCAAACACAGGAAACTCAATTTTTTCCATTCCCTGATCAAATGAAAAAGTTACAGAGGTACTTACATCATTAGCAGATTTGAATCCAGATGGACCATAATCAGTAAATGATGTACTGGTAGATTTTCGTTCAACTTCTTTATCATAGTTTACTCCACTACAATTAAAATCAATTTTATCTACAAGAGCAAATCCAAGTTCTTTGAAATAGCTTTCCCAATCATTTGAATCAATTGTCTCTACCCGATAGTTACCAATCATACAGTTAGTATAATCAAGGGTCAGAACAGGTTCACCATTTTTCATAAAATTGGTTTCAACGTCAAAGAATTTGAAAGGATAGTCATATCCATTTCCGGAAACTAGTCGATTATTGTATGCTTCATCCAGAGCTTTGTGAAGTAGTGGTGAATTTGTAACTGTTCCTTCAACAGAAAATGAAGTACCAGAGTTTGCAACAAAGTTTTCATTCATTTCAAAAATAGGAAATTCATGTGTTTCAATTCCATCTCTGAACATAAACGTTAGAGTTGGGATAATATCTCCCACCATATTGTATTGTGTCTGTTCCTCTTCAGCAAATACTTGAGTCGAATTGGCAGATGTGATAAAAAGCATCACACTAAAGATCATCGTTGTTGTCAATAGAATATTTTTTCTAATCATTAATGTTCAAAAAAAATTACAGAATATAAACAAATGTAATATAATCTATATTCGAAACACGGGACTATTATTCTCATATTCTATATAATGATAATCTATTCACAGTTTATCAATATGTTAGTTTTTGAATCGGATGAATCATAACATCTATCATGATTGGAACCGCCATCAACAACATCAAACCCAAGATTGGAATGAATTACATCATCACCATCAGTACTCTGGATTATATCATCATCATTAGTTCCCTCAATGAGATTATAACTAGAATGATCATTTCCACAGGTCTTCACAGTAACAGTTTGAGTTGTGGTAGAAACATACCCAACATTATCAAAAGCTACCCAAATAATTGTAGTCACGCCTGGAAAAAATGTCTCAGGTGCATTGTTGATAATATCCTTAATTCCGCTTTCATCAGTTGCAATAGCTTCACCAAGTGACACGCTAGTTGACAAGTCTATCGCCTCTATTTCTAATGAAATAGGAGCAGTGATTTCAGGTTTTGTTGTATCAATGGGTAAATCTGGAATAAACTCATAAGAAATATTAACAAAAACAGGTTTTGTATAAAATTCAGTTTCAAATGATTTGATGGTATGATTTGCAGAATCTACAACCAATAATTCACCATTAATTCCAATTGCAATATCACTAACAATGTCAAATGAATCAGTGTAAGGTCCTATTTGATCAAATACGGTTAATCTCAAATCAGAATCTTGAGATAAATGTAAGATTCGATCATTACCAGAATTAACAATAAACATTTTACCTGTAGGATCAATAGCTACTGCTTCAGGAGAAAATGGATAGTTTGAGGAATGAAATGGGAATGATTTGATGAATTCACCAGTGGGATGAAATTTTTCAATCTTGCTATTTCCTTTATCAGTAACATAGACATTCCCATCAGTATCAATATCAATTCCAACAGCAGTAAGAAATTGACCAGGTCCTATCCCACTTGATCCAAAAGATGATATGAATTCACCATCAGTAGAAAATGTTTGAATTCTTTGATTGCCAGTATCAACTACATATACAATTTCATTGTTAACAGCTAAACCATTAGGGAAAAAGAATTGGCCATCATGAATTCCTTTTGTGCCCCATTCAGAAATAAATTCCCCATTAGTAGAAAATTTTTGAATTCGGTTTAGATCACGATCAGCAACAAAAACAAGATTATCATACACAGCAATTCCAGATGGATAATGGAATTCTCCAGATTGTTTTCCGTTTTTACCCCATTCAGTAATAAATTCTCCAGTGCTAGAAAATTTTTGAACGCGTTTGTTTCCCAAATCACTAACATAGATAGTACCATCATCATCTACAGCAATAAATTGTGGATATGAAAAATGTCCAGGTTCTGAAATTCCAAATGATCCCCATTGAGAAATATTTTCATAATCTTTCAATCCAAAAGAGATTTGAACAAAAGAACCAGAGAATAACAGAGCAGAAAAGATCATAATTATAAATAGTTTCAATAGATATTCATAATAAAATTAGAGAAACATGTGCAGAGTTAGTAAATATTACAATTTTTGTCAACTTTATTTCAAAATGGTTTGTTTACTTCACGAGTAAACACATAGCTTGCAAGACCAACCATTACAAGCACAAACACAAAGATAATTCCGAGGCTAAGCAGTATAGGTATTCCTCCTTCGGAGATGCCAGTCATCATCTCTCTTACTAACAAGACAGTATAAGTGACAGGGTTCAGTTTTGCAATTACTGCAAGCCAATCAGGTAATAATTCCAACGGAAATAACGCAGGACTTAACATAAACAATGGCATACCTAGAAAATTTATTACTCCCCAAAAAGTTTCTTGAGATTTTGCAGTAGCTGCAACCATTACAGAAATTCCAGAAAATCCCAATGAAAATAAGATAACAATTGCCATGATTGGTGCAATCATTATAGGATTTGGAAAAGTAACGCCAATTGCCAAAGCAATTCCCAAAATTAAGCTAGCTTGTAAAGCTGCAATCAAAGAAATTGCAGACATTTTTCCCAAAGCAATTGAAGAACGGGAAATTGGAGAAGTAAGAGCTTTATTCATAAAACCATAGCGTCTATCCCACAATGTATTTACACCAC
>JAOTUX010000010.1 GCA_029863665.1 Candidatus Nitrosopumilus sp. | reverse complement strand
TAATCAAAAATCCTACTGCTAATGGAGCAATTATTGGAAATTCAGGTACAACAGTGGTTCCTATAATTGTAATTTCTCCTGAAGATTCAGGTCTCATATTAAGCCAAACATGAGTTCCATTGTTGGTATATTCATTAAACAAAATTTCTTTGCCATCAAGAAATACTGTGTATGGTTCCCATAACAATCCTAAGGGAATAACAGTTGTGACAGATTGATTACTGCTATTTAGTTTAAAACTAATTTCTTTTGTTGGTTGATTGAAATCAAAACTTTTTATTTCTGCAAAAGTTTTAATCTCTACAAGAAATTCTTTGTCTGTCCAATTAACTTGTTTAATCTCTTTTGGTTCATTAATTGAATATTCTAAAATAATTTCACATCCATGACATGTAAAAGCATTTTTTCCATCCAAGAAAACAGATCTTTGATTTGCAAATACTAAATCTATTTCTTCTGGAAGAACAAAAATTGTTGTTTGAAGATATCTAAAATCTAATGTCCACACATTATCTTTTAAAACTAAAACATCTTTTAGATCATATTTTACAACCAATTCTCCTTGATCTGGTAAAATTACTATACTATTAATTCCATCACTGATATCAATTAATTCTTCTTTATCTGCACTATCTATGAGTTTTAGATTTGAAACAGTTCCATTAACAAAATTTAACTGTCTTGGTTCATCTGAATCTCTGATTTGATGTATTACATTTACATTTCCTTCATGGTCAATTGTTATTTGAAGCGATTTGTGACTAACTTCTTTAAAAGAATCTGATTGTGCGTTAGCTTGTGGAAAAAATAGAATTAGTGTAAAAATTAAAAAACTTGCAAAAATTTTGACTCTCATTTATTCCACAGTTACATGAAGCATTTCTGCTTTTTCTAAGGGACAATCATTGCCATCTCTTTGAAGATTCACAATTTTATCTGCAATATCCATACCTTCTGTTACTTCACCAAACACAGTATATTGTCTATCAAGAAATGTGCTATCAGTTGTAACTATAAAAAATTGTGAACCTGCACTATCTGGATCCTGTGATCTAGCCATAGAAACAATACCTCTCAAATGTGATCTTGAACTAAACTCAGCTTTAATGTTATATCCTGGTCCTCCCATCCCCCATGAATTTTTATTATCTGTTTTTGTATTTGGGTCTCCTCCTTGAACCATAAATCCAGGAATTACTCTGTGAAAAAGAGTTCCATCATAGAATCCATCTCTTACTAACTTTTCAAAATTTCTAACTGTTTCTGGTGCTAGCTCTGGCAGAAGTTTAAATGAAATCTTTCCATGGTTAGTTTCTATATTTACTATAGTCATCAAAACTAATCTATCATCTTATCATAAGAGTCTTTTGTGAAAATCTTTGTTTGTACTTTAACTATATTGAAAAATCTATAATTATTAAATATTTTTTGTTGATAAATTATCTTTGAAGACTAGGTTTTTATTTTTTTTAACAATAAAAAAATCTATAATTATTAAATATCACATTACAAAAACTTCAAAAGTTATAGTCTTTATATAGAACAACTAAAACTTAGAATCGTTGAATCGTACAAACCAAAGCACGATCATTAAAGAAGCAATTAATTCTTATCTTGACAAAGGGGTAACCGACAAGCAGGATATCTATACCAAAGTTGTTGATGAGCTTGGTGTTCCAAGACCAACAGTAAGACGCGTTGCAAGAGATCTGAGAACTGAATTACTACAAAAGATCCAAATCTTACAATCTGATATGCCTAAAACCACTACTGCCTCTGAAAAAGACGAATAAACTCGACTTTTCTTTCTTTTTAATTATTATCAACTTTTGGTTATCAGCATTACTGTTATAAACAATGGATTTTTCAAATTATTTATGGGATATCTAGGAAATCACCTAGCTACTATAGCAACTGGAATTTTTGCTGCTGTGCTTACCGGACTTTGGCCATATTTCACTGACTTTGCACCCATACTAAACTTCGTTTTCATCATGGCAGTACCTATAACATGGTTTTTGACGTTTACATGTTGGATATCACAAAAAAGCACGGATTACATGCATAAACATGCGGCATCTCACAGTGAAAAAAAAAGCTTGAGTAGCACGCAAACTATTCAGACTACAACTACAGGCACTCAAGTAAGTTTTTCAGAAATAAAACAAATTCAAGATGAATTATCTTCTGAACTAAATAGTCTAAAAGAATCTGTGAAGATTAAAGACAGTGAAATTGAAAGATTAAATCAAGAGATTTCTAACCTACAGACTCTTGTTCAAATTGAATCGTTAAAAACTGAATTAGCAAATTTGAAAATGTTAGCTTCAAAAAGAAAAACTAAAAGTAAATAGCTTAATCTTTACAGCCACAACAAACTATTCCATGATTATTTTTACAACTAGGACAGCTTATGGCACCACCAAAGTGACATTTACATGAACACAATTCCGTTGGATCTCTTTTTAAACTCAATAGTATAACCCCTATGTCATGTTAATATTTGACTTTTACAGTTTCAACATAGATGAATTGGAATAAATCTTTTATTGTGAAATGGAGTTACTGTATAATGTCTAAAAATATAATTTTTACAAGTATTATTGCAGCTACTTTGTTAATTACTATCTTTTCTAACATAACTTCATTTGCAAAACCGTTTGAATATCAAACCGAGATAATTTCAATTAGCAATACTATGGGAATTGAAAAATCAACTCTTCAAATGAATATCCCTAAAGATAATCAATTACCATGGGGATTTGTTGAAGGAACAATTCAAAACCACGTTTCTGATTATCCTGTAATTATCCAAATTTTTGATAATGATAATTCTATTTCTGGAAACAATTATGGAGCAGTACATTTTGCTCAAATCCCTGTAAATAATGATGGTTCTTATGAATACAAATTCAGAGTATTAGATTCTAATGAAAATCAGACTGAGGTTATTTTTGATGGTAGTTATACTGTCAAAATCTTCATAGTATATCTGCAGTCTAATCTTGATGTAATTTAGAAGCCATTTCCAAAGTTTCATCTACCATTTCTTTTAATCTACTTTGTGCATCTATGTCTGAAACAATATTTTCTGTTATGGATTCTGTGGTTAAAAATACCGCTTTTGGATTTGCTATTACTCTGAAATATGACAATAATTGTGTAATTAATGTCTGAACATCAATAAAACCAATACTCCCTGCAGCTAAAATTGTTATTCCTGCAACTTTTCCAGCAGTTTTTTTATAATTGATATATTCAAACAAATTTTTCAATGCTGAACTAAAAAATGAATTATAAATTGGTGAACCTATCAACCACACATCAGCATCCATAATGTACTTTGTTGCAATCTTTGTAGCTTCATTATATTCTTCATCTGGTCCTCTATAACATTCAACTTGACCCTCAGAAAGATTAATCAATTTTGTATCTTGATTTTTTGATTTAGTATAATCATAAACATATTTCATAATTATTTGCGTATTGGCATTTTTTCTTGGACTTCCAGAAATAATTACAATTTTCATGTCTTCAACCATTTGTTTCTATATTTAAATTCCCATGATTTCTTAAAATTCAACGGGCTTGGAGGGCTTCGATCCCTCGACCTGTAACTTAGGAGGCTACCACGCTATCCATATTCCGCGTCAAATTGACTCTGCGCCACAAGCCCAGCAAAAAAAACATTCTTAATTATTTAAGCGTAATCTAAATTATTTCTGATCATTTTTTGAATACTATCCCAACTTTCATTTTTTTTATCATTCCATTTTTCAAAATATACAACATCTTTCAAATCCAGTCTTGGTAACCAACCTGCAGTTTGAAGATCTGGATTTTCTGCAAATTCATCAACATATCCTAAACATAGGTATGCAACAGGGATAACATGTTCAGGCAGTGCTAGAGTCTCTTTTAAAATCTCATTTGATAGAATACTTACCCATCCGAGACCTACTCCTTCAGTTCTTGCTGATAGCCACAAATTCTGGATTGCACAACATACACTATAGAGACCTGCCTCGGGAATGCTGGATCTTCCAATTACAAATGGACCAAATTTTGTAGGATCATATGTTACACACAAATTTACAGGAGATTCCAAAATCCCTTCTAGCTTGAATGAAAGATATTTTGTTTTTTTTAGTTCTTTAACTAGTTGTGATGAACGAGTTTTCTCTTCTTCAAAAGATTCTTTGATTTTCTTTTTTGTTTCAATATCTTTTATTAAGATAAAATTCCATGGCTGAGAAAATCCCACTGATGGTGCATGATGTGCAGCATGTAGAATTTTTGATAAAACTCTATCTTCTATCGGTTTTAAGATAAAATGCGATCTTACATCTCTTCGTGAATAAATTGCCTTATAGAAACCTCTTTTTTCCTCCTCAGTAAAATTCTCTATCAATTATTTCATGCCCTCTTTCTTTTTATTCATCCTTTCTTTTGTTAAACGTTAATAATGTCTGCACCTAGTCTTTTACTTCAATGGGCCGGTAGTCTAGCTGGTTAGGATACCGCCTCGACACGGCGGTGATCGTGAGTTCGAATCTCACTCGGCCCACTTTTCAATTAAAATCCAGTTTTGAACTCTTTTTCAATAACACTCCATGAAGTCTCAGTAGTGATACTCCCTTCAGCAGTAAAACTATTGATTCTTCCGTTAATCATTGATTCATACATCTCTGAATTTAACTCAGATTTGGTTAGAGTAAATACACTTTTCAAAGGAACTTCTGCACCTGGATAAAATATGGCTCTTCCAGGTAATGCAATATCTACTGTAGAATATTGTCCTGAACCCAATAATGTTTCATCACCATAAAGCTGATATCCTATTAATGAAACTGTGAATGTTTTCTCACTTGGATTCTTTACAAGAAATGTAACATTAAATTTTGCTTGATTATTTACTGTGCTAACATCTCTTAATTCTACATCTACCAATTCAATTTTAGCTTGTTCAAGCTGTACATTATCTAAACTTGCATAGTAAACAATTCCACCCATTAAAGCTAGAACTCCAGCTATTGCTGCATAAACAGTAATTTTACTTTGAAGTCCCATTTCAATGGTATCAGATTATGTACAACTAAAAAAGGTTGTCAAGATCCAAATACATAATATTTGATTTAAAATATTATGTTATATGACTGCTCTAGAACAAGCAATTCTCACTTGGATTCATCTTGTTTCAGCTGCAATTTGGGTAGGAGGCTCACTTTTCATTGGAATTGTATTTTCACCACTTCTAAAAACAATGACTAATTCCCTTGAAGAAAGAATGCAAATAATGATTCGTGTCGGAAGACGATTTAACAAAATTGCTGTTCCATCATTGATTATTCTAATGGCAACTGGATTGTATAGTTCACATATGTTAATTGGCAATCCCAATCTTCTTGTTGCAACAAGCTATGGAGTATTTCTAACTGTCAAGATAATTCTTGTTATTGCGTTAATTATTACATATGCAATACACGTTAGAGTTATTCGTAAGGATATTGAAGACAATATTATATCAAAGCAAATGTCAGAATCTCAAATTCAAAAATTACGAAAAAAAATCATTATTCTGGGGGAAATCACCGTTGTGTTATCTATTGCAATTCTATTCTTTGCATCTTTACTTGACGCTGGAGTATGATATTCCATCAATAATTACTTCAAACCCATTAACTAATCTCCCAATTCCGTACTTACAACCAGTAATTTTTGATGTCACAAACAAATTTGTCTCCAAATGTTTTGTAATTTCTTTAACTTGAAATGTTGTTTTTTCATGAGCTAAACTTGCAGGCACCACAAGCATATCTGCTAAATTACTATCTATTCCTAGTGGATTTTTAATAAATTCATTAAGATCTAAATCAAAACTTTGTGTTTTTTTATTAAACAGTGCATCAATCCCTACTATTGAATTTTCACCAATGCTAGAAATTAACAAAGATGCTCCAGAATCTATTGCCTCTTCATTTTTAATTTCTGTCTCAACAATGAAATTCTCTCTAGATAATCTATTTTTAATCTCTTCAACCTCTTTTTTAATTTTCTCTATTGGAAGTTTGGAAAATGTACAAATTAATTTTACGTGATTAGTATTTCTTTTTGAAAATGAAATTGATTTTACACGAGATGGATATACATGTAAATTAACTTCTCCACACCCTTTTGGATAATAACCACGTTTACTTAATTCTAGTGAAAATTTTATTCCCATTCTAGAATATGCTTCTCCTAATACATGTTGAGTATAATCAATAGATGGACTCCAAAGAACATCTGTTCCGCCTTTAATTGTTAAATTAAGTTTTTTTTGAGAAATTGCTACTACGGGAATTAAAACTTGTAAAATTAAAGAAATACTTCCAGCCGTCCCTACATCTTCAACTAACTCTGAATTTTCAATATTACCTGGAATAAATTTTAAATCAGTGGACCCAATCTCCGCTCCAACTACTTTGGCATTTGCAATTTTTTGAAGAATTGTTATCGTTGTAAGATGTTGTGGTCTTAATCCTGGAACTTTTCTATTTTTTCTTATGTTTTCTAAATGAACTGGTTGTTTTGTAATACATGAAAGAGTAATTGCAGAACGAATTATTTGTCCCCCACCCTCTCCATATCCTCCATTAATTTTTAGAAAATCCATGATTTTTTCTAATTACAACTCTTTATGATAGTTTTTTAAAACAAAATTTTCTATATTTTTGTATGAATGGATTATTGATAGGAAGGTTTCAACCATTTCATTTAGGACATCTAGAAGCATTACAATTTGCACTATCAAAAGTTGAAAAATTATGGGTAGGTTTAGGCAGTTCTAACAAACCCATTGAAAAAAACAATCCATTTACTGCGGAACAACGAAAAAAAATGATTCTATCATCCATTAACAATTCAATGAAAGAGAGAATTACAATTTATTTTATTCCAGATTTAGATGACCATATCAGATGGATTGAAAAAATAGATACAATTGTTCCAAAATTTGATATAATTTTTTCAAATGATGAACTAACAAAACACCTGTATTCAAAAAGAAATATTCAAGTAATTTCTATCCCTTTTGTGAAAAGAGATGTATTATCTGGAACTAATGTTCGTGATCTAATTATTTCCAATCAAAAATGGAATCATCTTGTACCTGAAGGCACAAAAAATTTTTTGACTAACACTAATGTCAAAGAGCGTTTAAAAAATCTCTAATTATAAATAAACCCCATATTGTACTGAGATGTAGATAACACATGGAATATCTTTCAATGCTTCCAGGTCCAACAAATGTACCTAATAGAGTCATGAGAGCCATGCTTGCACCCATGATTAATCATCGAAGTGATGATTTTGTTGAATTATACACAGACGTTGTTGACAAAACTCAACAAGTATTTCAAACACAAAATGATATTGTAGCTTTATCTGCATCTGGTACAGGTGCTGTGGAAGCAGGTGTAGTAAATTTAGTTAAAAAAGATGATAAAATCATTATTCCTGTAAATGGAGAATTCAGCAATAGACTATCACAACTCATTGAAGGCCAAGGAGCTAATGTTGTCAAACTTGAAACTCCACCGGGACAAAATGCAACATTTGAACAAGTAAAAGAGGCATTTGATAACAACAAAGATGTTAAAGCATTCTATGTTGTTCACAACGAAACTTCTACTGGAACAATGGTAAATTATCTTGATAAAGTATCTGACTTGACATCTAGAAATGATGCATTCTATGTTGTAGATTCTGTTTCTCTGCTTGGTGGTGCTGAACTTCCAGTGGACAAATGGAATATTGATGTATGTATGACTGGTGCACAAAAAGCAATTGCTGCACCCCCAGGTATTTCTCCAATATCTGTAAGTGCTAAAGCCAAAAAATACATGATAGAAAATCCTCCATCAACGATGTACTTCAATTTAGCAAGATACTTCAAATATTATGAAGAATCAAAACATACTCCTTTTACTCCTGCATTGCCTTTGCTTTATGCATACAGAGAGGCATTATCAATATTATTAGAAGAAGGACTACAAAATGTCTTTAGACGTCACAAGATTTGTTCTGATGCATTATACTCTGGATTAAGTGCAATTGGTTTAACTCCATTTGCAAAAGAAGAAGATCGTTCAATTTCAATTGTTGCGTTAAATTATTTGGATGGTCTTGAAGATAAAATTTTCAGAAGTACGCTAGCAGATAAATTCAAAGTTTTAGTGGCAGGAGGATTTGGAAATCTTAAAGGTAAAGTATTCAGAGTTGGATGTATGGGAGAAGTTAGTCCGTATCATGTTATGAGAACTATCTCAGCAATTTCATCTACTTTGGCAATGATGGGATATGATACTGATGTTCAAGCAGGACTCAAAACTGCAGAAGAAAAACTACAAACCATCTAAACCGTAATAATGTGACGTTAAAAATCAATTTTTTGTATTAACGCAGGTTTGAATTGCTTCAGTGGGTTATAGTCTATTTTCAAATTCCTTGGTTGTGATTTGAAGATTGACAAAGTTTAACTTAATATAAGGAAATTCGAGACCGATCACATTGACTTTCGATAAAGGATCATTAATTCTAGCAGATTACACTGCAAGGGTAAAAGACAGTGATGAGATATTTGATACTACTATTGAAGAAGATGCAAAAAAACATTCTATTTATGAACAAAGTCTCAAATACCAACCTAAACTAATTTCTATTGGTGAAGTTTCTTATCCTGTTCTTAAAGGATTAGATGAAGCTTTGACAAAAACATCTGTTGGTGACAAATTAACAGTTGAAGTAACACCTGACAAAGGTTTTGGTGAGCGAGATTCTGGAAAAGTTAGAATGATTCCTATTAGAAAGTTAGGAGAAGATGCAGAAAAAGTCTCAGTGGGCGACACAATCGAGGTTGATAATAAAAGAGGAATTATTCGTTTTATTGGTTCTGGTAGAGTTCAAATAGATTATAATCATAGATATGCAGGTAAAACAATTCTATTTGATGTAAATGTAGTCAAATCTCTTGATTCCCCGGGTGACAAGGTAGATGGAATTCTGAAAAATAGATTACCTGTAGAAGATTCAAAAATTGCCTTTGATTTAAAGGATAAAGAAGTTAGTGTTACGATTCCAGATGAAATTCTGCGTGCTGATGGATTGCAAATAATGAAACATTTTATTCAATTAGATATTTTCAAATTTGTTCCAACTTTGGAAAAAGTTAGTTTTGTTGAAACGCATGTTAACAAACAATCCTCAGACAAAAAATCTGAAATAAAAGAAACAACACCTGAACAAAAAACTGCTTAAATTATTTTAGTACTCTTTGCAAGATCTAATGCTGTCTCTTCAATCATTTTAATTTCTTTTAGAATAGTATATCTTTCTGGTCTTAATTCTTGTGCGATAGTTAATGCTTTAATTATTTCGTCTGGATTTAGACCAATTTGTTTTGCAGTTGTTGGTGCTCCCACATCTTTTAATGTCTTAGCAATTTTTTCCCAATCCTGCCCTTGTAATTTTGCCATCATTATGGAACCAATACCACATTTTTCCCCATGTAATCCAACACCTGGAGCAATTTTGTCTAGTGCGTGAGAAAAAAGATGCTCTGCACCAGAACATGGCCTACTACTTCCAGCAATACATGATGCTACCCCTGCACTAATCAAACCTTCTACAATTACTCTTGCATCTAATCCTTTTTCTGCAAATTCAGAAGAATTTTCCATAACTATTTTGGCACTCATCATAGCTAAGTCTGCTGCATATCTTCCATAGTATTCATTCTTTTTTTTATGACCCAATTTCCAATCTTCTACTGCGATAATATTTGCAATAAGATCCCCACATCCACTTGCTAGTAGCTTTGTTGGAGCCTTTTTGATCACATCAATATCTACAAAAACACCCATTGGTGCAGATGCTACAATTGAATGAGGTTTGTCACTTTTTATAGAAACAAATGGACTTGCCATTCCATCATGAGAAGCCGCAGTCGGTAAGCTTACAAATGGTTTACCTAAATTATATGAAATTAATTTTGCTGTATCTACAGAACGACCCCCTCCTATACCTACAATCAAATCTGAATCATCTTCTTGAACATCTTTTTGAATCTGATTTAATGATCTAATTTGATTATCTTTTGATATGTGCCAAATAAAATCAATTTTTCTTAATTCTAATGATTCTTCAATTTTTTGCCTTAAATTTTTTTGAACATTTATTCCTGATATTAAAGAGACTTTTTTGGGTTTGCTTAATGAATTCAAAAACCTTCCAAAATCCTCAATATTCTTCTCACCAATTTCAATAAGTCTTGGCAATTCCATTATGTGTGATTTCATGTGATCCTGATTTTTTGTCATTATTTATGATTTGAAGGGATCAAAAAGTTATTTAAAAGGGTGACATGCCACATACTTTATCTTAATAGGTGTATTTTTTGTCAAACAATGTTGAAGAAAAAATTTTGCACGGGACTACCACTGTAGGTATCAAAGCTAGAGACGGTGTCGTATTATGTGCTGATATGAGAGCCAGTGCTGGCTATTTTATTGCAAATAACAATACTATGAAAATTCAAAAAATTGACTTACATGCAGGACTAACCTTGGCTGGAGGTGTTGCTGACGCACAAAATATTGTTGATATTTTACGTTATCATTCTAATCTTCATAGAGTTGAAAAACAAGATCCAATTTCAATTCATTCACTTGCAAGACTTTGCTCATTGATATTTCATCAAAATAGAGGTTACCCATTCATGGCAGATATTCTAGTTGGTGGGTATGACGTAAACGGACCGGCATTATTTAATATTGATATGTTTGGTTCAGTTGAAGAAAAATCATATGTTACAACTGGTAGCGGCTCACCAGTAGCTTATGGTTTACTTGAAGAAGAATATAGGGAAGACCTTACAGTTGAAGAAGCAAAAAAAATAGCTCTACGAGCTGTCAAATCCGCAATAGTTAGAAACATTGGTACCGGCGATGGAATAAATGTCGCAATAATGGATAAAGATGGATTCCGCCTTTTGACCGATGAACAAAAGAAAGCAGTCATCGAACTTTAGTGATTTAATGCAAAGAAAACAACCACAAAAAGAATTACCTCCTAGCAGCCAAAATATAATGGCCACCATACTGCAAAGTATACCCAAAGATGCAAATGTTACAAAAATAGAATATGAAGGACCTAGAATTGCCCTTTACACTAATGCCCCTCGTTATCTCATGGAAAACAATGAAACTATATCAAATCTAGTTAATGTAATCAAAAAAAGAATTGTTGTAAGAACTGATGAATCAATTAGAAAACCAGAAGATGAGGCTAGACGAATTCTTTCAGAATGTGTTCCAAAAGAAGCAAATCTACAAGGAACTATTTTTGACACTGCTACTGGTGAAGTTTCAGTTGAAGCAAAAAGACCTTGGTTACTACAAAAAAATGCAAAGGAATTCAATCATGCTGAAATTACTGAGAAAATAGGTTGGAGATTACGTATTAGAAAGGCTACAACAATACCTTCACGTACTATTCAAACAATCAATGCAACTCTAAAACAATCTTCCTCTGAGAGAAGTAAGCAGCTTAAACAAGTAGGCGATGAAATCTTTAGACCTAGACTATCTCAAAGAACTGAGGTTTCTCTTTATACTCTTGGTGGATTTGGTCAAGTAGGAAGATCTTCATTATTACTATCCACTCCTGAAAGCAAAATCCTCATAGATTGTGGAATTAATCCTGGTGCACGTTCTCCAATGGATGCATTCCCAAGATTAGATTCTCTAAATTTAACACTAGATGAACTTGATGCCATAGTCATTGGACATGCACATTTAGATCATACTGGATTCTTACCAACTTTATGTAAATATGGCTATAAAGGTCCAATCTACTGTACTGAACCAACACTCCCAATGATGAACCTAATTCAACTAGATGCAATTAAAGTAGCCACTGCACAAGGTAGAACTCCAATTTACTCTGAACGAGACGTAAAACAAATTATGCGACAGACAATTACATTACCATATGGAACTGTAACAGATATTTCTTCTGATATTAAATTGGTTCTTGCAAATGCAGGTCATATTTTAGGATCTGCTTTATGCCATTTTCATATTGGAAATGGTGATCATAACTTTGTTTATTCAGGTGATATTAAATTTGGAAAAAGTATTTTGTTTGAAGCTGCTAGTTGGAATTTCCCTAGAGTGGAAACATTATTGATTGAGAGTACCTACGGTCTCAAAGAAGATATTCAACCAAGTAGACAAGAAGTAGAATCTGCTTTCATTAATGCAGTTAACAATACTTTAGCAGATGGAGGTAAAGTCCTAATACCTATCCCTGCAGTTGGTCGTGCACAAGAAATCATGATGGTGATTGATCACTACATGAAATCAGGTGAAATGATTGAAGCACCAGTTTTTACTGAAGGAATGATCTCTGAGGCATCAGCTATACATGAGTCGTATCCTGAATATCTTGCAAGAGAACTTAAACAAAAAATCTTAGAGACAGATGATAATCCATTTGATTCTGAATACTTTACCAATATTGAACATGCAGACGCTAGAGAAGAACCTATGAGAGAAAATTCTCCATGTATTATCTTAGCTACATCTGGAATGTTGGAAGGTGGACCTGTTTTAGAATACTTCAAAAATATTGCACCTGACAAAAAGAGCAAAGTATTGTTTGTTTCTTATCAAGTTAATGGGACTTTGGGAAGAAGAGTTCTTGATGGTTCTAAACAAGTATCCATGCTAGGAAAAGAAGGTAAAGTTGAAGTTGTTTCTATCAATTGCGGTGTTGAAAAACTTGATGGATTCAGTGGTCATAGTGATTATAACCAACTAATGTCATTTGTACAAAGACTAAGACCAAAACTTCGTCGAGTTTTAGTTAATCATGGAGAACGCAAAAAATCAGAAAACCTTGCTATGAATATTAGACGAATGTATAAAGTACCTGCTCATTACCCTCAAATCCAAGAAGCTATTAAATTATTTTAGATCGTATTCGGGCTTCCAGATCTTTATATTTGATGGAGCAACAATTATTCTTTCTTCTCCCAATCTTGCAATCTCTGCATCAGCAGTTTTTGCAATAG
>JAOTUX010000221.1 GCA_029863665.1 Candidatus Nitrosopumilus sp. | reverse complement strand
ATTAGAGCCCATACAATTACTATTTTTTTTGATTTTCTAAAGTAAAACTCTTCAACATAATTTATGTGGATGAACATGTAAATCAATAACGGAATAAATGGAATGATTCCCCATATTCCTTGATCTGCAAAAGGTCCAAATGCAATATTGTATCCTAACCAACTCCAATTTAGAATGGGAATTGTCTCAAAAAAATCATATGCTAATAAGACATATGCTGCTAAAATACCAAATGCAAGTGGTGCGTATTTAATTGAATTGATGCCTATTTTTAGATCATGAATTCTCTTTTTGGTTTCTTTGATTAGTAATAATGATGAACCAACTGTCAGTACATAATATCCTATAATAAAAATATCTGATTGGAAAAAACTCTCAAACATAATATCTTCTGTTACAGATTATACAAAAATCTAACGAATAATATCTGTTATTTTTATTTGCTATGTGTTGAAATGATGATGACTGAAAAATCCAACATATGACAAATTATAATCTATGTCAGATAATACTATGTTTGTTTCATCTACTTTTATCATTTGTGAAATCAAAATAATGTTCAAAAATTGTTGAGTTCAGTGCATTTTTCATTTCTAATTTATGAGAAAAATTTGAATATTTTTAATATTTGTTACACATCTAGTTTGTAAATTTCTTAATCTGTTACAAAAAACTCTCATTTCAATTAAAGTATAAATAATAACTCTCTTTCATCAATTCAGAAATGCTAGACTTAGTTGCAAAAAAATTATTTCTTACTAAAGGTAAAGGTGTACATGAAGATAGATTAACAAGTTTTGAGTATGCTCTAAGAGATGCTGGAATAGCTGGAACAAATCTTGTATTGATTTCAAGTATATTTCCACCCATGGCTAAATTAATTTCTAGAAAGGAAGGTCTAAAACAAATTTTACCTGGCCAGATTCTATTTACGATTTATTCTAAGAATCAAACTAATGAACCACACCGAGTATGCTCTGCCTCTGTAGGACTTGCACAACCAAAAGATACTAGTAGATATGGATATCTTTCTGAATACGAATCTTTTGGTCAAAATGAAACTCAAGCCGGTGACTACGCAGAAGATATTGCAGCACAAATGCTTGCTTCATCTTTAGGAATTCCATTTGACGTTGATAAAAATTGGGATGAAAAACGACAACAGTGGTCTATTTCTGGCCAAATATATAACACACATAATATTACTCAATCCACTAAAGGTGACAAGGATGGTAAATGGACAACAGTATTTGCAGCAGCAGTACTATTGCTATGATTATTTTTTATATCCTTTAAGATAAAATACTGCAGCTGCTATTGCAACTATTGTAATTATTATTACTATTGCAACTGATTCATCAAATTTTATTTCTTCTGGTGTTGTATTTTGAGTTGATTCTTTATCTAATGAGAACTTTAATTCCTCATTACTCACTGAAGTTTTTTCACCAAAAATATATTTCCCTTGAATTTTTTGTCCTTTTTCTGGATCAAAAATCCATCCTTCTTTTGTAATGTCTGTGGGAATTTTTTCATTATCGATTATCTGTGTTGGAAGTATATTCCCTTTGATGTTTAAAATACTTGTATCTTCAGGTGATAATACTATCACTTGAATTATAGAGTTTAGAGGATAGAATCCTGCTGAAAAATAATCTGATCTATCAAGATTTTTAACATTGAGAAATTCTAGTGGATTAACCTCATTAACTCTTAATGCTGTTTGAGGGTAATCGACTGATAATCTTAATTGAAGTAAAGATTTATTTTCAATTGGTATAATGGAAAATGTCATTTTTGAATTCTCTTGTTTTGAAAGATCTCGTGCAACATCATAAAATCCTCCCGAATCTCTAATCGTTTTTGGAATTAACATTGCAGATATCTTTTCATACATTGAATCTGTGTCTTCTGTAGGCATTGTATATACTGCTGAAACAGTTCCTCTCCCTGAAATTATTCCAGATGTTTCTAATGCAACCCTTGACTTATCATCTGTGTGGATAAATGTTGAATGAAATTCTGCTTTAGTATCAAACACTTGGTTTATCTCATCAATTAATTGGTCTGATATTTTTATTGTAGACTTCTGAATATCTAGGAAATTTTTATCTGCAGAATCTCTTTTTACATTAATTAAAATACATGCCATGTTGTCTACTCCTAAAATACATTGATTCTGATTTGTTAATGTCACTGCTGATATTCTATTATTTTCTCTAATTTTTTGTTCTAGTTCAGCTGGAATTTTAATTTCTTGAATACTAGTACTTTGTAATGTTATGGACGCAGTGACATTTTGAGATATACTTTTATCAATTATTACCTGAGCTGTCTCTTGAAATGTGGCAAGCCTCATTTCTTGTGAATATGCATAATTTGAGGAAATCCCAATTAATAATACCAATAACAATAAAAATAAAATATTTTGCATAGGTTGTCAATTTAACCATGAAATTATTAAGTTTATGATTGGAATTTGTTATTGAAATACTGTACTTTGATGAAATTTTTTCTATTTTCTTACAAAAAACTATTATCTACTAACTAATATTCTGATTTGTGGAAATATCTAATTAATAATGGCTCTAGTTCCGTTTCTTGTTGATGTTTTTCAAAATCCCATTTTCTCAATAACTGCAGTTTTGAGCGCTCTTGGTATTGGTGTATTTCAAGGAATTATTCTTGGACGAGCTATTCTTGTAAGATTTCCTCGCCTTCAAAATCATATAAAGACAGTATCTGTTTCTTTGTTTATTTTATTTCTGGTAAATGCTATTTTGAGTGTTCCCCGTTTTGCTTCCCCTGAAAAAATCGATCTTTTTAATTTGCCTGTTGGGAATACTGGTGAATTTGCATCATTACTCTTTTTAATTTTTGGGATGAATACTGGATTTCTAACTGTTTTGGCTATTTCTGTTACTGTGATGACTTTCGTTCTTTTAAAATTTACAAATATTCATGGA
>JAOTUX010000220.1 GCA_029863665.1 Candidatus Nitrosopumilus sp. | reverse complement strand
CTCAATTCTTTAACAACTAGTTCATTAGGTAATCCTTCGGTCTGAATGGTCAATAGGATATCTTGAATACGTCTTTGTACGTCTTGTAATTCATTTTTAGCTGAATTATTAACAAATGTCATATTCTCTCTAATCTGTTGCATACATACATTTATTTTTTTATAAAAATAATTTAGTTACATGCATCTATATTTTTTGCATTACCAACATACGGTTGAAGAAATGAATCAAGTAAAATTTGTAATATAGCATTTTTCTTTCCAGGAAAAATTAGAAATATTTTGGGTCTGTTGTCTGATTGAGTTTATCATTATACAGGAACCTCAAAGCGTACGTCTTGGTGGCATCAAGATTAAGATCTTGTTTTTTGCCTGTGCTGAGGGTTCTATCCTTGTCTAGTGCAATTATCTTGGTTCCCATTGATTGGAGTTTGTGGTTTCAGTGAACCATATTTATTTTGTATTACTTGTCTTTCACTTCTCTGATATTCTTTTCAAATAAAAACTTGTTACTTTTTGTAATCTTCACAATTCTGCCAATCGGAATTGTTTCAAAGTTCTCAGACACTTTGATGAATTCTGTTAGGGTAGTCTCTATGATTTTTTCAAAATCCCTGTAGAAAATTTTGTAAGTTTCTGATTCATTGCCAAATCTTGCCCTACTAAAAATTTCATCAATTACTCCCTTTTTTGTCATAGTTCCACATTTCACTATTGTACTAATATCAGTTCTAACATAATATCTCTGTTCATTTAGAAAATAATAGAATCATGTTGTCGTCACTTTAATGAATTTTAGAATTTTGAACGTGATCTATCAGAGTATTTGTATATGTCATCCAAAGCTGTTCTGGAAATCTTTCAAATATCCCACTTGCATGTTTTTGACCCTGTTTTTTGCTACTTGCGCAGGCATCCATCACCACTATCACGTAGTATCCCAAATGAATTGCATCCAACACGCTTGAAAGCACACAATAATCAGTCTCGATGCCTGCAAAAATCAGGATTTTTGTAGATTTCTTTTTTATTATTGAGTGAAAATTGCCTGCCATGAATATTGATGCTGACTTTTTTCTGCTTGCCATACATGAATTTTGGATGTACGGAATAAAATTATCAATTAAATCTAATGCATCAGATCCTAAGATGCTTGTGGTAATTTTTTGATTTATCCTGTAGTATGTTTGCCAAGAACCTTGTTCATCTTGCCACTTTTTAGGAGGGGTAAATCTAGTAAACATCACATTTTGCACACCAAGGGCTTTGATCAGTTTTTCTATATTTGGAACTATAGATAGCAATTTGGCATCCATCCATGGTGATTTTTTATCAATCAGGAATAGTTTCTGCATATCTACTATCACTAGCGTTGTTTTTGAATTAGTTTTCACATCTGCATGCCATTCAGGAACCGTCAAAATATTACTCATGCCACTTGTTTTCTAAACTTGTAATAAACATATGTTACAAAAATTATGTCTTTTTTATTATACCGATATCTTATAAAATATCAATTGTGACAATATTGAAGTCGGTCAAAAAATCAAAAATGAAAATTAACATCATATAATTTAACTATGAATGTCTTCACCAAAACATGAGTCTAGGGCCCACATTCATAAATTTTTTATATTGTGAATTGGAAGTCAGATGGCAAAGAATATCTGTAAATGTATCCTCAGATATAGACATTTATGAGGCAATGGAAGATAATGCTAGAATCAATACTAGGACGTTCACAGAAGAAAAGATACATTATTTCATGAAAAAGGGAGCTAAGATCAAGATAAAAAATCATGTATTGAAATTTGATAAAGCAGAGCTAGCCTAATGTGCATTATATGGATTTTGTACTATTCTAGGCAATTAATACGTAAATGTTACTAATAACAAAAAACATGACTTCCATGAAAAAAATAAAATTATAATCATTATGATGGTATCAATACTATCTTTGAAAATTACAATGATTTCTGCATAAGCTGAACCAGGAATGATGAATAGTAGAGGTAAGAATATCTATAGTTGTTTCACGTTATTTTTCAAGGATTAATACTAATTAAGATATTTTGGTTTTTTGCTTGATCAAGAACCCCTGTGCGGTCGAGTATTTGAGAATCTGAAAATTATGCTTACTGTGCTTTCTTTTCTCCTAAAATCAATCACCCAATACATGGAAACCAAAATAATCGCACTCAAAGAGAGACTCCTCACACAATTGTAGTCAATCTTCCTGTTGGGTAGGATATTTTTTGTGTCTGCAATGGTAGAACAGAAGCCATTCTTGTGTCTGGCCTGATAATGTTGTTATAATTTCTGTATTGTTTCTTTTTTACATCAGAGCACTAGTGTATGGATTTGCACAATGTGCCGTGCAAGGTGATTTGTATTCTGAAATGTTTTTTTGCAGTACTTGCATATTACCTCTTCAGACACGTAGATCTTGTTGCCCTATAGTGTTATGTTACTTTATGCATTATTCCCCTAGCATATACAAAGCTGCGTGTCCCATGTTGATAACTGTTAACACAACTCTCACTGAGGACTATCCAGAGCATCATACCTCGTTTTCTCCTTGATTGGTGATTGTGAGTTGAGGTTCAATGATTGAGTTATAATGTATTTTATATTTTAGGAATAAATTTATTAATTAATTTTATAATTCACAGCTGATTTCTATATCAGAACCTACACCATCATCACAGGTATCAAATCCCGGGCCTCCATGAATGGTGTCATCGTCATTCCCTTATTTTCTACTCAATTTCTGAAATTAGATTCTTGATGAGCCTTGCATTCTTCTATTAGTTCTGCATACTCATTAAGAGAACATCCACATTTTAAATTCATGTTGGAAACTTTGGATAATATTATTAAAGAAATTCTATGAATTCCTTCTATTGAGATTCTAAAGTATCAGATATCTCTTTAAACAAGAATACAAGTTGACTGTCATCTGTATCTAATAGAAAATCTGGAAT
>JAOTUX010000219.1 GCA_029863665.1 Candidatus Nitrosopumilus sp. | reverse complement strand
TCCGATTAACCATTTCTTTTTTCTCAACTAATCCAACTACCATTCCTGCCAAATCAAAAGCAAATCCTTTACCCTCGATCACATCTGGCATTATTGCTGTTTCTCCTCCAACAATTGGCATTGATGATTTTTTTGCACCTGTTACCAACCCCTCTACAATTTTTTTGAATATCTGCTGATCATTTCTGTTTGCTGCGATATAATCTACAAACGAAATTGGTGTTGCACCAATACAGATTATATCATTAACATTCATTGCAACACAGTCAATTCCTATTGTGTTGTATTTTTTCATCATATTTGCAATAACCACTTTGGTTCCTACTCCATCAGTATGTGTGGCTAACAGTTTCCCTCCTGGGATCTCCACAATTCCTGCATAATGTCCAAACCCATGTGTGATTTTTGCTTTTTTCTGACTCTTGTGAGTTGATGCAATTAATTTACCAATTGCTTTTTGACTCTGTTTAATTTTAGAAATATCCACACCTGCCTTTTTGTATGTTAAAGTCATAGTTTGATGCGTATCCGATGTGAATAAAAGAATTTGCCTGTTGTTTAGATCACATATACATTCCAGCAATCTCTTCCCTGTGTTCTACATATTTTTGTGACAATTCACTGAATTCTGAATGAAGTCTTTCTTTATCTTCTTGAAGCTCTGTTACATCTATGTTCATTTCGTAAAATCTGTTTACTGCCTGAATTAAAGTTCCAGCAGCAGCAGAATCTGGTGCTATCTTATTTGCCTTTTCCAATAAAGTTAATCCTTGAATTTCTCTTACCAGACATTCATTTAGTATGCCTCCTGGAATTCCAGTTATGAATCCTTGAGGGATCATTTTGATGTCTTTATCTGCCATTGTTCTTATTAGATCTTCCTCAGCTGCACAGTATGCCTTGTCATCATGTTCAGTACTTGCAACCCCGTCTAAAATTACAATCTCTTTTGATCCTTTCTCTGCAGCCCAATCTAAAATTGATGATACCAATGAATAAAGTCCCTCCATCTTCAATGTTATCTCACAAATTATTGCACATACTGTTCCTTCTGGATTTGCATAGAATCTAAATGGATGACGTAATCTACCTCTCATAAAAACTGTTGATGGTGGGAGGTACTTTGATCTCATCACTCCAATTTCCTCCATCTTCAATTTATCAATAATATGATTAATTGCAAGAGGTCCAACTAAACCTGCACCTACAAATCCTGCAAAAATTATTGGACTCTTTAACTCTATTTTTTTTATCTCAAAAACTTCAGCTTCGGGAAATCCTTTTTGCACGGTTTACATCGATTTGTTCTGTCTAATTACTTTTCTCAATTCGTGTTTTGTTACATTATTTCTAAAAATTTTTTTATTTTATCTTAGATAATGTTCTATTCATTGATCATGTTATTGTTATGTGATGAATGGGGAGTAGATTAGTTAACATTACGATCAAATAAAAAACTCTGGATTTTAAGTGTAAGAACATTACACATCATAAACGAGTAACTAGAAATTATTGAATCTAAAAGTTAGAGTTGTAATGAAAACTGAAAAAGAAATTAAAGAGTATAGAAAAGAGATTGAAAAAAGATTAGTAGAAACTCAATCAATGGATGCTATGAAATACTATCAAGGGGTTCTTAGATCTCTTGAATGGGTGACAACTGGTAAAGATGTTTAGAATTTAACTTTCGAATTCATCGTTTTAATTATTCCATCATGTTTTTCATACTCAATTTGTAAATTGCGCTCTATTCGTTTCATAGTCTCTTTTGATGTAGGATTTTTCAATTCTGATCTTTTATGTTCTTCAAGTCTCTTGATTTTTCCATCATTCACTATCTTTTCTTTATCTAGTAGGTCTAACTGAACATTACAATCCATACAGATTAATTTTCTATCTACTTCTTCATGAAATTCAACATCACATCTTTTACAAATCAAATCTAATTACAAACTCTCTGCAAGAATTATGAACTTAAGCATATTGATGAATAATTTATCAGTTCTACGCATTATTCTTATGCAAAATCCAACATCATAATACCATGATGAAAAAATCAAATAATAAAAATTCCCTAGAAGAGGCAATGCCCATTGGCCAATCCATATTTTTTCAACCTACAATGGGACAAAACACAATGGGAACTGATAATGCATGAGTCGATTTAAGATACAGTTTTTTCTTATGGAGTTGACAGCGTTGACAAGATATTTTTGATTCTTGTCTTTACTTTCATAACAAATACCTGATCTAATTGTTTTTCTGCATGAATAGATTCAACATGGTTCGTCCCTTATCTGTGATTGAATATATCATATTTGGCCCTACTGGATCTTTTTTGATAAAGTTGTATTCCACACATAAGTGCAAATAATTTAGAAATGACTTTTTCATTCTGATTTTAGATTTTGAATACAAATCCGAAAACGTCATAGGATTACCTCTAAGTTGGTATAGTAATTTCAACAGAGATAACGTACTATAATCTCTTGTCCTTGCTTTGACTGCGTCAAGTACTTGCTCGTCTCTTTTTATTATGAAATCTTCGAATTGATCTGCCACTTCTAGTGGTACATATGTTAATCTTGCTCGTATCATACTGTATGGTACGGTACATTACTTTATTAGTCTTTAACTTTATATTTGTTGATCTCTTCCACTAGTTTTTTACATCTTTGTCTCTGTTCTGAATATGAAGATCTTGAATTTCTTCAGAATTATCTAGTTTTAGCCTTGATAATGATCCATTCTCATAAATAATGTCTTTTTTCAAAATTATTTGTGAAAAAGATAGAGGCGGTAATCAAGAGAAAAAACTTTCCCATACTTAAAACTCATCTGAATACTGTTGGTACATACATTATTGATAAGAGAAACTTGGATGATAGCCATATTTATGATAAATCAAGGATCCCGTGTTGGCGCTACTGGTTTAAAATCAATACCTTTGGCAAAAATTGAGACAGTAGTATCTGATAAAGATGCGAGAAGAATAGTTGAGA
>JAOTUX010000218.1 GCA_029863665.1 Candidatus Nitrosopumilus sp. | reverse complement strand
TTAGATTTAATAATGTATTTACAGTTTACTCCGTTCATAAATCTGTACATGTATTTGATTGCTAGAATTTTAAAATATGTTTTATTTTTGGTAGCCGCACATGTTACCAAATTTTTGTTTGATTGGAATGATTACTATTTAATCAAAAATTTTGAATATTGAGACAAGATCTTTTATGATTTTTTCCATAACATAGAACCTGTATCCTATTTTAACTCTTGTAGATTTATGATTTATTTTTCTCTGATCGGCTAAAATATCAAGATTCATAAGGAAAAAAAAGAGCGTATCGACAAATTATGGAAACATCTATGGATACTATTGGCACATTGGAATATGTTCTAGATAAATACTCTAAAATCTGGAGCTGGAAAATTACTGGAGATCGTGCAGTAAGCATGATTTCTAGACTAGTCCCTGAAGCTTGGTACGGAGAGAATGTGAATGAAGTAATTATCCCAGATAGTACTGAAAGTGTAAAACAGATCAAACTTATTATGGATAGATATCCACTTGAAATTTTGTCAAAGTCTATTTGGCAAAGAAAAATTGTAAAGACTTTTGCGCCAAAGCCTACTTTGCCACCAATCAAACTAAAATTAAAACGTGCAAAAACTGGTGAACAATTCAGAGGAAAACTTTTGAATTTTCAAAAAGAAGGACTGGACTTTTTGCTTAAATCTTCCGGCAATGCATTATTAGCTGATGAGATGGGTCTTGGAAAAACTGTACAAACATTGTCTTATGTTTCAACTGAAAAACAAACATTTCCAGTTCTTGTTGTTGCACCCTTGGTTACACTAAAAAACTGGGAACGAGAGATTGAAAAATTCCTAAAGAGAAAGAGTAGAAATGGAAGAATTCTTGAATCTGAATCCCCAAGCGTCACTATTATTAGAACTGGAAAATCTCAAGAACTTCCAAAGACTGACATATACATAATTAATTATGAATTACTTTTCAAGAGAAGTAATGATCTTACTAAACTTGGAATCAAAACTATAGTTTGTGACGAAGTACACAATCTAAGATCTAAAACTACTCAAAAATACAAAGCAGTAAAAAAATTAGCAGGACTTTCATCCGTCCTATACAGAATTGGACTTTCTGGTACTCCGATTTATAATCGAGGCTCAGAAATCTGGCCTATAATTGATATCATAAAACCTGGACTTCTTGGAAGTTTTAAGGAATTTTGTGAATATTTTTGCTATGTAAATGAAAAAGGCAAAGCCATTGTTTTGGAAAATAAACGCGCTTCTCTTAGAAACGAATTACAAAAACATGTAATGCTTCGAAGAAAAAAATCTGATGTATTAAAAGAACTCAAAGATAAGGTTCGTTATAAAGAAATTATTGCAGCTGATACTGATTACTATCTTGAAGAATTAGATAAAATTTGGAAGAAACTTGAAGCAGAGCAAAAAGATGCTGAATCTGAGTTCTCAAAATCTGCTTCATATCATAGAGCAATCCAAAGTGAAAGACAAATTGCAGGTATTGCAAAGCTCCCTCATGTGATTAATTTTGTTAAAAATATTATGGATATTGAGGAAAGTGTTGTGGTGTTTTGTCATCATAAGGTGATTCATAAATTACTCCATGAGAGTCTTCAGGAATTTTTCCCTGTTTCTATAATTGGTGGTCAGTCTGATTCTGTTAGACAAGATCAAATCGATAAATTTCAAAAAGGTGATTCAAAACTAATGATTGCAGGTATTCGTGCAGGCAATGTTGGAATTAATTTGACTAAAGCGAAATATGTTATATTTGCTGAACTTGATTGGAGTCCTGCAATACATAGACAAGCAGAAGATAGATTACATAGAATTGGTCAGCAAAACACTGTGTTTGCATACTATTTGATTGGAAATGGAACTCTAGATGATCATGTTGCAAATATTTTAGTAGATAAGAGTTATGAGATTGATGAGATAATGGATGAATCAGTTGACAACTATGAAAACAAGGACAAGGCAGAACTTATTTTAGCTCAAATACAAGATAAAATTCGCTCAAAATAACTAAATTTCTAATTTATTTTTTAACTTGGATAATTTTGTAATGATGTTATCTTTTTTTGATTGTTCTATCTGCATATCTTGAATTTCATTTATAATCTCCTCAATAATGCTTAAAGTTTCTATTTTTGGCTTGAATTCTCCAAAATCTGTTTTGTCAAAGCCTTTTACCTCTGTTTTGTCAATCTCATCTATTCCATCTGGTAATATTTCATAAACTCTAGCTATCTTGTTATCTTGTCTTTGTGGAGACATTAAAATAAATTGTTTTTTTCTTAATCTTTCTAAGTCTTCTATGATTGTGGTTTTTGACATTCTTAGTATGTCTGCTATCTGTTCAATCTTACATGATTTTATTTGAAGGATGCGTAATATTTTTGCCCATGTTGGAATGTCCTTACTCCAAAGAATCTCCTTAGCTAGTTCTGTGATAGAAAATGAACCATCATTATTTAATGATATCATATTTCTATCTTTTAATGATGCTAAGGAGTCAAGAATTTTCCCCACTCCTAATCTCTTTAATTCTGAATTTTCTAAATCATTTTCATTAAATGTTCCATTTTTTCCCATTGCTAAATGTAAAATTTCTAAATCTATAGTTCCTAGTTTTCTCATGTTGTTGTCCTATCTAAAAAATCCATTATTGTTTCCATTTTAAAATCCCACAGTGTATATTTCCTAAAGACTTATCTAGTTTCTGCAGATTTGGAAAGTTTCTATCATTCCATTCCTTGTATTTCTTAACATATCCTATATTGAAATATAGATGATGAATTTGATTTGCCAAAAACCATATTTCTCTATATGCAAAAATTATCTTTCCAATGAGTAACTCTTTTTTGTTGAGAAATTTCTGAATTGTATTTGTCATTTTTTCTTCGTAATCTTTATTGTCAGAAATAATCCTCTTCATTTAATTTATGAAATCTTTTAAATACTTGATTACTAATATGTTTCATCCCTCTTATCTTTTCTTCATA
>JAOTUX010000009.1 GCA_029863665.1 Candidatus Nitrosopumilus sp. | reverse complement strand
TGTTTCTGTGGAATTCCTCTCAAAGTTTTGACATACCTTCCAAAAAGAGTTATTGATTTTGAACGTAATTGACAAGATTCATCTTTAAAGTTCACAGTAAAAGTAATCTCAGAATTCATATGATCAGTAATTTTTTTTGTTTTTCTAGAAAAAGATTTACTTAATTCTCTTGTAATGTCAGTCTTTATGCTATCAATTCCCTTTAGCTTGTATTTGGAACGAATATAATCATCCCTATCAACAATAGACGGTTTAATTATAGATCCTACACTAAAAGAGGCATATGAATAGTCTGATGAAACATCAAGCATTAACTTTAAAAAATAATGTAAATTCTCAAAGATATTTTTACATATGTAGCATTTTTGAGAAGAGATCAGATTTTTTTTAAGTTTTTTGCCAAGAAGTTTATTTGATGATAAATGTAATTGTTTTGAGAATAACCTACCTAAACAATTCTCACATAATTCATGTTTTTTTAATATTTCATTTGCAATAGGAATGATTTTTTTATAGTCAGACATGTTTGGAGAAGATTAGGCGTAAGATTATCCCAACCCCATTCTTCTAAGAGTACCTTGCATTTGACGTCCTTTAGAGGCCTTCATCATATTCTTAGAGTTTTTGTAGTTTTTGAGAAGTTCTTTAACTTCACCTTCTGGCCATCCAGATCCTCTAGAAATTCTTTTGATTCTTGAGGAATTAAGTAAATCAGGATCAGCTTTTTCATCTTTAGTCATGCTTTGAATGATATATCTCCATTTTGAAACCCTACCTTCCATTTGATTTAGTTGATCATCTTTTACCATCCCTGAAAGACCAGGCATACTCTCAAGAAACCCTTTCAAGGAACCAACTTTAGTAACTTCTTCTAATTGATAAAAGAAATCATCCATGTTCATTTTTCCACTAGAGATTCTTTTCATTCTCACGTCATCCCCTTCATTTTCTAATCGTTTTGCTAAATCTAGTACAGCTTGAATATCACCCATTCCAAGTAATCTCCCAACAAAACGTGTAGGGGAAAACTTTTCTAAATCATCAATTCTTTCACCTGTACCGATGTACATTATTTGTGCACCAGTAGCTGCTGATGCAGCAAGAGCACCACCACCCTTTGCAGAGCTATCCAATTTTGTAATAATTATTCCACCTACAGGAATAGTTTTATGAAACGCTTCTGCCTGATTGTAACATTGTTGTCCAATAGTTCCATCAATTACAAGTAGTGCCAAATCGGGTTCTGTAATTTTATTAATTCTATCCATTTCTTCAAGCAAATCTTGTTCTTCTTTGTGACGACCAGCTGTGTCAATTAAAATTACATCTAGTGGTTGTCCCTCAAAATATTTTAAACCGTTTTTTACAATATGAGGGGAATCTTTATTATTTTCTTCACCATATACTTCAACATTTGATTTTTCACACATAGTTCTAAGTTGAACTAATGCACCAGGCCTATAGGTATCAGCTCCAATTACACCAACTTTGTATCCTTGTCTAGTCAAAAATTTTGCTAGTTTTGATGTAACAGTGGTTTTACCACTACCTTGTATTCCAAGTAAAATTATTTTATTTTGTTTCCCAGGTTTAAAATCAAAATCAGATTCATTTCCCAGTAATTTTGAAAGTTCATCATACAGAATCTTTACAATGTGATCCTTACGTGAAAGGCCAGGAGGAGGAGTCTCATTTAATGCACGTTCTTCCAAGTGTTTTGTTATTTCAAGAACCAATCTCACATTAACATCAGATTGTAATAATGCTCGTTGAACATCCTTAGAAAGATCTTTGATAAGTTCTTCATCTATGCCTGATGATTTTACAATCTTTTTGAGTACATCGCCTAAACTATTCTTAAGTCCATCAAGCATTGTAATTGAACCCCGCATCCACTATTTCAAACCTTCCTCTATAACCATCCCAATCTTTTTTGGCTTGATTGATTTTGATTGTTTTTGAGAACAATGGACAGTCAATAACAAATGTTTCTGCTTCTCCCCCTTCAAAATTTAAGTTGAATCCAAATTTATCGGAAAGGCGTTTTAAAGTATCAACGTTAGATTTTGAGATGATTTTTCCAAGCCAAGAATCATCTAAACCATCACAGGTTACAGAAGTCATTATAAAACTGAAATTTGAATCAAGTAAATCATTCATGTATTGTTCTGGTTCAGTATTCCATAATGGAGTAATTGGAATTAAATCTAATTTTGAGCAAAGGATTTCAAATTTCTCTTTTTGGAAATTACTTTTAATTCCGCCATGAACTAAACCATCCACATGAAATTGTTCTTTTGCGTTTTTCAATAACTGTTCTAGGGCAAACAATTCATCAGTAGTTTTATCAGAATCAGAGGAAATAGTATATTGAGGGATTTTCATAGAGTCTGATTGTAGCTTTGTCCATTGTAAATTTGGATGATGAAGTAAGTGACTTTCTTCAGATTTTGCAAATACGCTCAAAAGACAAGATATCTCATACCCTTGTTTTTGTGCGAGGTATATTGCATAAGCACTATCTTTACCACCTGAAAAAAGGGAAGCTAGTTTCATAATCTAAATATCAGATTAATAGATTTGTCAAATGTATTGGAGATGCTTCATTACTCATAATCCTCATCAAAACTCAGATGGCTTTTCCGCTCATCATCAGCATCCACATCAGCTTTTAATACGCATAATTTTAGTTTTATCCATTACAACCCAATATTCCACATTTTGTGCATTTTCTAATTTGCCTTTAACTTCATCATCAATTAAACTAACATCGATTGTCTCAAATGTTTCAGAATCCATAACTTGTACTATATCACCATTAATGGAGATAATTTGACCAACTCTTTTGTTAATCATTGGGATATGAATTTGCATGCTAACTGGTCCCACATGAGGTCTTTTTTGACCATCAAAAATTCCCTCACCAACAATTCTTGCTTTTGCTGCACCATGTTTTCCTGGTTTCGATGTATCATATTCAACAATTCTACATGGCTCACCAGTGGGTTGATCAGAATGAGGTAACAAAATGTATGAACCTATTTTTAAAGAGCCAAGATCAGAGGGTTTACTCATGAAAAACAATTTTTGGTCGAATATTTAACTTCTACGCACATAAAATGTTCAGAAAATAATTAGAATTTAAGAGCATAACCAGAAAAAGATTCAAAAAAAATTACACAAATCAAGATGATGATACAGAAATTATTAGTATCAAGATACATCATACGTTATTTATTTCAGATATTTTAAGAAAAAGAATTCAAGTGTAGGAGGTACTAAAATTAAACATCATTATATATTAACTAAAAGTGGGCCGTATTCGCTCAAACTCTAAATCAAGATTCATTAAAATTAGTTTTAGGAAACATCAAAACCATTCATCATAAAATATGCAGTCCTCAAAATCATTCCAAGAAGGAATTCTGATCATTATTATTTTTCATATAACATGACAATATATTTTGCTTAAAGGATATAAGGAAAATTAGTTTTTTTATTTCATTTGTTCAAGCATTGAAAGACTCACCAAGTTAGTCATAGTTAATCCTTTTCGATTGACATCACGTCTTATTTGTTCACAGTATTTCTTTAAACTTTGATGACTCTTTTCGCTAGCAACTTCAATAACCGCTATACTTTCATTATATGGAAATGTAAATTTTGAAGGAATTAAACAAAAAGTATCCATAGTTCCAAAACCTGCTTTTCCAATTTTCTCTCTTTTCAATAAAAGATTTGCAATTTCTTGTAGATCTTCGTTGTCCTTTGCGTATTCCATAAAATATACAGAAATGAAATTAGTCACCCCTTGAACTTCTCGTTGAAAGAGATCATCTTTAATATTAAACATAAAAGAGGTTTTGTCTTGATTATGTTTCAAAAGATCATCCGATATCTTTTCACTGTCTTTGAATTTAGCTAGTAGGTAATGATTAGTAAAATTAGAAAAGTAGGGTTTACTTTCATTAGAAAATGTTCCCGTAACAAAAAATAATTTTTCGATATTTTTTGAATTAATCCAATGTTCCTTAAGCTCAACAGATTCATGGGTGTGTAAATATGGTGCACAAACATAACCAGAATAAGACAGTTTAAGTTCAGACATCACGCCTTCAACAATTTTACAGAGTATTTATGCGTATAGTGATCACAAAAATGCAATTAAAATCACCTACGATAGTTTTTTAATAGTAGATATCATCGTTTTTTTGTCCCAAGCTAGCTCAGCCTGGTAGAGCTTCCGGCTGTAGTTGTTGGCTTTAGATGGCTGACCAAAGAACAGCATATCAGGCATACAGAAACCGGGTTGTCGAAGGTTCAATTCCTTCGCTTGGGACCACAAATTTTTCAATTATTAAAAACTGGATTTTAAAAATAATAAAAAGATAGACGGATTTAAGAAAACAAAGATGAAGTCTTAAATTAAAAAATTCATTGCCTATGCTGATTTCTTGACTTGTTGAGCTGCTGGTCCTTTTTTACCTTCGCCTACTTCAAACTCGACTTTATCGCCTTCATTGATGAATCCATCAACATCTGATTTGTGAACAAATAGATCCTCACCAGATTCTCTTTCGATAAAACCAAAGCCCTTAGTACGGTTAAACCATTTTACGGTACCTTGTTCCATTTGACTTTGAAGCAGTTTATTCGCTATATTAACTAAGTCATAAAAAGTAGATTAAATCTAAAAGAGACTAGAAATCTTTAGGAATATGGTTATTTGCTTTTAACCACTCTACTTGAGGAAGTGTAAATCTCCAAACAATATCTCCTCGTTCAGCTTCATTAAAATCCCAAGGGGCAATAATTACGATATCATTATCTCTTATCCAAACTCTTCTCTTTAATTTGCCTCTAATTCTACCCCTTCGAGTAATATTATCAGTACATTTGATAAGAACATTCTCACCACCAAGCATCTTTAAGACTCTGCCAAAAAGTTCCCCCTCTTCAGGAATACGAATCTCTTTTAGAGCACTTTCATTCTTAACTTGGCGCTTACCCATAATGACAATTAATATTATGAGCATATAACTGGTGGGGTTTTTGAAAGTAGGAGATAGGGATTCAATATACAAGGAATTTTATCTATTAGAATTTTAAAAAAATTAATGGAGTTTAGTTGTATAGAAGAGTGTTCTCAATGTTGCATTGAAAAAGAATATTATCCAAGCAAGAGATTTGGAAAAATAGGAGTGCTAATACTTCCTGAAGAAAAGGAAAGAATAGAACAACTTGGAAGAGAAAAGAGACTTGAGATTAAAATTCTCCCAAGAATTGGACTTTCTGAAAATAAAAATTTGGTTCCAACAAAAGTTTTGGCATATCAGTTAATGGGAATTGAAAAAAATGGAAACACATGTCCTTTCTTAGATACTAAAAGTGGAAATAAATCACCACACGGGGGGTTTCCATGTAAAATTTACAAAGACAGACCGCTTGCATGTATGACTTATCCATTGATTGAGTCAGACCCCATTACACTTGATCATAAATGTAAGTTTTGCAAAGAACATGGAAAAGCAGACCAAAATTTACATTCAGAAATGGAATCACTTCTAAAAATAAAAGAAAAAATGATTACCGATGCACCATTTATTTGGAGATTTGCCACAGGGATAGGAGAACCAGAAGATCAGCAAAGATTAGAGACTAGATGGATTTTAGAAGAATGAATTGTTACAAAGATAGAATTTGAGCAGTAAGAATTACAATTATAAAATAATTTTTTGATGTAAGATTAATTTATTATTTCATAGTTTGAAGGAAAGTGAATCAGTTTAGGGATTTATCACAGCACGTCCAATAATTTTTCGATCTTTGAGATCATTCAAAGCTGTGTTTGCCTCATCAAGAGAATATCTTTTAGATATAACTGGATTAATAGTTCCTTTTCGTGCAAGATCAAGAAGTTCAACCATGTCATTATAATTTCCAGTATATGCGCCCTGAATTAAAAGGGATTTGAGAGGAATTGTTACAAGTGATAATTCAATAGAGCCACCAAACAAACCAACTAGAACCAAATTACCTCTCTTTCTCAAAATAGAAAAAGCTAGTTTCGCAGTTGGAGGAGCATTTACAAAATCAACAACGCTGTCTGCACCTTTATCATTACATATAGATAGGATTTTTTGAGTAGTTTCAGGATCTTTAGAGTTAATAGTATAGTCAGCACCCATAGATTTTGCAGTCTCCAATTTTTTATCATCCAAGTCCACACAAATAATCTTAGCATCAGTGATTGCTTTTGCAATTTGAACTCCCATCAATCCCAAACCACCTGCACCAATAACAACAAGGAATTCAGGAGAGTTTTGATTTGATTTTTTAATTGCAGTATATGCAGTTAGTCCAGAACATGCAAGTGAAGTTGCAGAATCTGGATCAACACCATCAAGTTTTGCCAAATATTTAGAATCAGGAATTAAAGTATAATCAGAATATCCGCCATCTTGAAAAACTCCCATTGATTTTGGAGTATCGCAAAGATTTTCATTTCCTACTTTACATGCAGGACATTCTCCACAGCCTATCCAAGGAAAAACTAAAACTTCATCGCCTTTTGAGATTCCAGAAACTCCATTGCCGATATCTTCAACAGTACCAACAATCTCATGTCCAGGGGTTACAGGGTATTTTACACCTCTATCGGTAACTTTCATAAATTGACCATCTCCAAGATCATATCCGCCTTCCCACAGATGCAAATCACTATGACAAACTCCTACAGATTTCACTTTAACTAGAACCTGATTTTCTTGAGGTTTTGGGGTTTCAGACTCAGATACTGCAAGAGGTTCATTAGGACCGGTAATTCTAGCAGATTTCATAAATTCATTTTTCATCTTAACAATATAAGAGTTGACTGGAAATGAGAAAAAAATAGAGCCATTAGATATTATGGATTGAAAATATAGTCATCATGTGAATGAACCACAGACTCCCAACAGCATATCTCAAGAACCAATCAATATTCTGTTTAGTCCACATTCAGCTGTTGTCAAAAAAGATATTTGGGAAATTGATCTAATTAAAATATTAAATTTATTAATCAAAATTCTCGAAAAATCAGGGAAAAAAGATCTCAAAGTAGCAGGAATGGCAGCATTATCCTCATCATTAATCTACAGAATGAAAGTTGAAAGTATTTTTGCATTGCAAAAAGCGGCAATGGAGAGAAAGCCAATGCGTCAAAGAACAGATGTAGATATAGAATTAATTGACATTCCGTATAGACATGAATCAACATATCCAGTTTCATTAGATGATTTGTTGGGATTACTTCAGAATCTTATTGGTACAATCGCAAATCCACAATCAAGAAGGAACAAGCAAGTAGAAATTGAACCAATTGAAGCTCCAGATTTCCAGGAATATTTTATTTCACTTGAAAGCATAATTGGAAAATATGAAGATCTAATAATGAAGAAGATTTCAGTTACAGGGTTTGGGTTACTTCAAGACATTATCACAGATCTAGATGAAGTGGATTCAATCAGATGTTTCTTTGCAATATTATTTTTAGCAAGAGATCAAAAAGTAGATCTTGAACAGATTGAAGAGGACATCAAAATTATTGCAATAAAAGAAGAATTAACAAACTGATCAGAAATGGAGAAAAGATTTCTTTAACTAGATTTTAGAAGGGATAGACAATTGGCAAGAATTGAAAATATTGATGAAGCAACAGCAAGAATTGAAGCAGCACTTTACTCAGCAGGTAGACCTCTCAAAATAGAAGATTTAATCAGAGCATCAGGCACGGAATCCAGAACAAAAACAGTGGAAGTACTAAACAACATTATGAAAAAAACAAAATCTGCGTTTAAGGCACTTGAAGTAACAATACTCCCTGAAGGAACATACGTAATGCAATTAAAACCAGAATACAGTTCTACAGTGAAAAGATATGCATCAAAACCCATTCTTCCAAATGCCACGCTTAAGACACTTTCATACATTGCATATATGCAACCAATTTCATCAAAACAACTAGTAGAAACAAGAGGTTCTGGCGTATATGCACATCTAAAAGAATTACGACAATTAGATTTTATTAATCACCAAAATGTAGGAAGATTGAAAATATACACAACAACAGAAAAATTTCAAAAATATTTTGGAATACAAGGAGATGTAGAAGATCTAAAACAAAGATTATTCTCCAAAGTAAGAAAAACAGCAGGTAGGAGGCAGATAAATTCTGCCTCTCAGATCACTACAGAATTAAACTAAATAGATTTTTTATTCAAGGCTAACTTTTTGCGTTTTGTATAAATTAGAGTAATTAAGGGTAGTTTTTGTGAGAAAGTCCGTAGAAAATTTAGCTACCAGTAAAACAACTGGAGGAAGAAGACACCCACTTAGAATTAGACGAAAGTATGAAACAGATAGATATCCAAATGAAGCTATTAACGGAGCTCAAGTAACAGTGACAAGACGAATTCGTGGAAATAATAAAAAAACAGCTTTAAAATCAATTGATTTTGTTAATTTATCAACAGGAGAAGCAAAAGTAAAAAAATCAAAAATCATTAAAGTTTTAGAAAATGCTACAAACAACGATTACAAGAGACGGGGAATCATTACAAAAGGGGCAATACTAGAAACACAGGAAGGTAAATGTAGAGTTGTTTCCAGACCAGGGCAAAACGGAATAGTTAACGCAATTTTACTCAAGGAATAAAATGAAAGATTACGAACATGTCGTAATCTGGTTGGATTATTTCAACAAGAATTTAAAAAAATCAAAAGGTAGGAGAGTAGGATTAGAAAAATGTGTTTTTGATCCTTCATTAAAAGAACTAATAGATGCGACCACATCAGCAGGATTTGAAATTACAGAATCAGAAGACAAAGTAAGATTTCCGAGAAGACCTTTTGTCAGATCAGGATATGTGGTATTGCCAAAAGGATCTCCTAAGACAAAAATTCTTGACAAGATTTCGGAAAAATTAGTTATGAAAAGATCCAAACAATCAAAATAAAATCAAATCTAGCTCTTAGCTAAAGTAAAGTTGACAGAAGTCTATGATAATAATATCATAATTAGTATTCTTAATTGCAGGAGGTAGGCGAAATAATGCACCTAGCCGGTAGTGGCAGAGTAATCATTCAGCTATCAGAAAAATTAGTTGAGGGACAAATACTCTGTGACAAAAATGGAACTAGAGTTGCAAAAGTAATGGAATTGATTGGTCCAGTAAGAAGACCATTTGCATCAGCAACTCCATTAACAAATAGTATAAAAAAATATGTGGGCAAAAGTGTTTTCGCAGATGAACAATCTCCTGTCAATACACAAAAAATTAGGAGACGAAAAAAATGAACATACTAGAAAAACAGAACTGTCCTGAATGTCAATCAACATTAGTAGATGACATGCAGAATGGTGAAACAATCTGTTCTGGTTGTGGCGTTGTAGTCGCAGATCAGATTGTAGATTATGGTCCAGAAACAATAAGCTCAAATCTTGAAGACAAAATGAAGCTTGCAAGAGCAACAGGACAAACAACTTATTCTCAACATGATCTGGGAATAACCACTGAGATTTCAATTAGTGGAAAAGACTTTGGTGGGAAAACAATCAACCATGAAGTTGCAAACCAAATGCACAATCTCAGAAAATGGCAACAAAGAGTACGAGTTTCATCACCAAGAGAAAGAAGACTAGCAAATGTTTTAGCTAAAATGGGAGAAACATGTGATGGTCTAAATCTTTCAAAAAATGTGTTGGAAACTGCTTCAATGATATACAGAAATTTGGATGGACATGTCGATGTGAAAGGAAAATCAGTAGTCAGTATTACAGCTGCTACAATATACATGGCATGTAAACAATGTGAAGTTGTACGATCACTAGAAGAAATTTGTCAAGGAATATGTTCACCAAAAGATGTTAAATCAAAAACAAAACTTGCAGCAAGATATTACAGAACCATGGTAATGGAGATGGGGCAATTAACAGCTCCTGTAGTAACCATGGACAAATACATCTCAAAGATAGCAAATATGACAGATACAGAGGTAAGAGTTGAGAGATTAGCCTTAGAAATTGCAGAAAAAACCAAAGACAGTAACATTGCAGATGGGAAGGCTCCAAATGGAATTGCTGCAGCATATCTCTATGTAGCATCAGTCTTGCTTGGGCAAAGTGTACTTCAAAGAGATGTTTCAAGTGTTGCAGGAGTAACAGAAGTTACTATCAGAAATAGATGTAAAGAAATTCTTACATGCTATAAACTCAAAATTACTTTGAGACCATCTCTGGTCAAATATTAACAACCACCCCCTTTCATTTTATTGTAGAGTTTACGTTAGGATTAGCTAAATTTCGTCTGTATTATATAGAGAAGTAAAACAAAACGCAATATGGCAGTATTAGAAATTAAAGATCTTCATGTAACAAGAGAAGGAAAAGAGATCCTCAAAGGAGTTAATCTAAAAACAGGACCTGGAGAGGTACATGCCATTATGGGGCCAAATGGTTCAGGAAAAAGTACATTAGCATATACATTACTTGCACATCCAAAATATGAAGTCACGCAAGGAGATATTTTATTGGATGGTGAAAGCATATTAGATTTAACAGCAGATGAAAGAGCAAAGAAAGGACTATTCTTAGGATTCCAATATCCAACAGAAGTTTCAGGAGTAGGATTTTCTCACTTTCTCAGAACAGCTTACAATTCTTTAAGTAAAGCACTTGAAGGGGATGATAGAGAAGTATTCATCACTGTAAGAGAGTTTCAGAAATATCTAAAAGAAAATTTAGAAAAAGTTGGATTAAAAGAAGAATTTCTATCAAGATATCTTAACGAAGGTTTCTCAGGAGGAGAGAAGAAACGTGCAGAAGTATTACAGATGGCAGTACTAAAACCAAAGATTTCAATTTTGGATGAACCAGATTCAGGATTAGATATTGATGCAGTTCAAGCAGTTGCAAAAGCTATCAGTCAAGTTTCAGGTAAAGATGCAACTGTAATTGTCATTACCCACTATGCCAGAATTCTAAAATTCCTAGACAAACTAGATTTTGTACATGTATTTGCAAGAGGTAAAGTGTTGAAAACAGGAGATGCAAGTCTTGCAGATAAATTAGAAAAAGATGGTTATGAGTGGGTCCTAGAACAAACAGCATAATCAAATTTAAACAAGATATTTTTCCAAAAATAATAATTGATTTACAAAGTTCAAGTAGAATTCCATTAAGAATTTCTAAAAATAAACGGAGAACAAATCAATATCGGGATAAAAATAAAACCAAACAACGGAGAAGTAAATAAAGGAATCATCAAAGAATTAGCAAAACATTTTGGAGTGTCAACTTCACTTGTTCACATAAGATCAGGGCATAAATCTAGAAAGAAGATCATAGAAATTCTACAATAGAGAATCTAGTTTTTGTTTAAATAGGGTTTCAAAATTGAAGAAAATATGTCAGAAAATAATGAACAGTATTATTTTAATTTCTCATTTTTCAAAGTAGATCCAAAGTGGAGATGGATGGCAGATTTGGCAAAAGATGAATCTGCAAAAGAAGTTGAAAACGTAATTAGAAATTCAGGAATAAAATTTAGATGTTATTCAAATTTAGGGTTAAGGGATGATGCAGACTTTTTGTTTTGGTTTGCTGCAAAAACAATTGAAGAGATTCAGATAGTTATTGAAAAAATTTACAAAACAGTATTTGGAAAATATATCATTCCATCCATGACATATTTATCATGTACACGACCATCACTTTATGTTCAAGAGCAAAAGGCCCATGGTTTTATCACTGGAAGTGAGCCCAAAAAGAATGTAATTGTTTATCCATTTACTAAAACAAGAGAGTGGTATCTACTACCAAAAGAAAAACGTCAAGAGATAATGGACGAGCACATAGAAGTGAGTAAAAAATACCCCCAGGTGGTACTAAACACAACATATTCTTTTGGCATTCATGATGAGGACTTTATGCTGGCATTTGAAGTTGACAATATTAGAGACTTTCAAGATCTCATCATGGATTTGAGGGAAACTCAGGTATCAACATATGTCAAAAACGACATTCCAATGATTGTGTGTGTTAAAAAAGACATTGTACCGCTGATTTCTAGTTTAGGATAGAATATTGAAGAATTTCATAAAGCAAAAAAAGTCAATTAATACAATTTCTCCTTAAAATCCAGATATCACAAGTGCAAATCTTGGATAAACATAAATGATGAAATTTAAGACGAAAAAGTAGTTTTGAAACATATAAAAACAAACTCAAAACTAAAGGAGACGAATTGAATTACAATAAACTAGGAAAAACAGATATCAAAGTATCAGAATTAGGTTTTGGTGCATGGGCTATTGCTCTTGATTGGTGGGGTAAAAAGATAGAAGAAGATGAAGCAAAAAGAATGTTAAGAAAGGCATATGATTTAGGAATTAACTTTTTTGAAACAGGAGACATGTATGGTAAAGGAAAAAGTGAGAAACTAATAGGTGAGGTTTTCAAAGACATGAGAGACGAAATTGTCATATCTACAAAATATGGTTATGATTTTTCAGAAGTTGAGCAAATTGGACATAGTGAACTTACACAAAGATTTGATGAAGATTTTACCAGAAAAGCATTAAGAGATAGTTTAGAAAGACTACAAACAGATCATCTAGATATGTATGGATTACACAATCCAAAATTAGCTCACATTAGAGACGATTCTATTTTCAATGTGCTTGATAGTTTTGTAGCAGATGAATCTATCAAAACATATCAAGTTGCATTAGGTCCTGCAATTGGTTGGACTCAAGAGGGGCTTGAAGCAATGGATAGACCAAATGTAAGTGCAGTTCAAACGGTTTACAATATTTTAGAACAAACTCCTGGAAATGAATTGATGAGAAAAGCAGTAGAGAAAGATGTTGGAATTTTAGTCAGAGTACCTGAAGCATCAGGTATCTTAACAGGAAAAGTAAATGTAAATACTAAAATTGATGAAAAAGATCATAGGTCAGTTAGAAAAGGGGAATGGATTAAAGCATCATTACAAAAAGTAGAACAGTTAAGACCAATTGCAGAAAGAAATGGATTAACAATAACAGAATTAGCAATGAAATTCATCATGACAAAAAAAGGATTTGCATCGGTATTTCCCACAGTAGTCAGTGAAGAAGAAATAATCGATTATGTTGAAATGACAAAAGGCGAATACATTCCAGCCTCAGATATGAAAGAAATTGATGAATTATACAATACTTGGCCTGATTATGAATTAAAGGCAACATCCCAAGCAAATTAAATGTACATTCCAATAGATTCAAA